>JALWKG010000160.1 GCA_027081565.1 Helicobacteraceae bacterium | reverse complement strand
ATAAATTAATCCCATAAGACCATTTTTAATACCTTCAGCACTCAAAGAATCATTAAAACATTTTTCAACATCTCAGAATTTTAATTTTATTTGGAGAACAGTTAAAAATGCAGCAGCATTTTATCAAAAAGATAAGATTTCAAAAAAACATGCAGTTAACACAATAGCAGGTGGAATTTTAAGAAGTTGTGAAAAAGCAAAAGCTGAGAATTGGGAAGTAAAAGGTTATGGAAGAGATTATAATTATCCTCAAAGTATAATAAGCGAAATCTTTTTTGATAATATACTAGAGATTGGAGATAAAGGATTTACATCAGTTATTGGTTAAAAACCTAACAAAACAGAGTATCCAATAAATTACCTAGCGGAAATTTATTGGCTATCTTCAGCCGTTAGCTTACAAAATAATAGAGTTGAAAAAATGATAACAGTTAAAGTACTAAAACCAAAGATAATTACAACATTCGCCGAGGGAACACATACCTATGTTAAAGGGTTAACAATTTGGAATGGCAAAGAAGAAGTTGTCTACATCTACTTTAACGACTTTAAAGTAGAAAAAAAGTTGGAAGAGAGCACTGTTCCTAACAAGATAATTGTTGAAATAGAGGAAGCCAATCTTGTAGAATCAATTGGTCTTGAACTTAGGAACGCTAAACTTATTGAATTCAGTTAGAAAGCTAACAAGTACGAGGAGAGAACGTTATATGACAAACTGAATTGGAGAAAAGTTTTGACATCATTAAAGCCGTTAAAGTCTATCGCCCATAATCTTGCTCATCACTTTTCAAGTACATTAAGGTGGTTATAGTATATGATTTTGATGTAGATCGAAGTTGTTCATTTGATCTACCAACTTATAACTGTGTATCAACCATAAAGACAGTATCCGGTAGGCAGTTTCAGGCATTATTGACTGAATCTAGCTGAACACATCACAAAAACGTGGATACTAGAGAGTATAGGTATCAAAGACAAGACGACCTAGATTAATATAAAAGACTACCCAATAAATAATTAGGATATAAAAAGAAAAGTAAAAAGTTTAGATTTGGTGGGGATTGTGTTTGAGGATGGGGAGGTGTACATAAAGTACACCGAGTCAGCATCGGACGCAAGGCGCGCCGAAGCTAGACTTTTTTAGCCACAAGAAGGAACGTTTCCTGAGTCTGAACCATACTCGTAAAGGAAATCTTTCAAGTGTGGAGCGTATTTTTTGAATTTTTTACCGTTAGTGTATTTCTCACCCTTAGTACCCTTGTGCCATGCTTTGAAACCAGCACCATCGTTAGCGAAAGCAGCAGCCCACTCGTCTTGAGTTTTCATAGCAGCACCCTTAGTACCGTTACCGTGACACTTTTTACACTGCTTAAGGTAAGCTTTTTGACCTTTTTTGATGTCGGCGTTTGCAGTTGAAGCAAACATACCCATAGCAACAACTGATGCTAATAGTAGAGATGTAGATTTTTTCATATCTATGTTCCTTTGTGATTAAAATTTGATAAATGATACATCAACTTACTTAAAAGAATTTAGTGATGTACCTTGATATAGATCAAGAGTGCTACCAGACGTTACTTATTCGCCCATCTCGTCATGGTCATTATCATCCGTGTCGAGATTTTTGACTGCTTGACGGATCTTGTCTTGACGCATTTTACGGTTACTGGTGTGTTTGAGCTTTTCTATGACCTTCTCATCTTCGATACCCATCTCCTTAGCGATCGCAGCATCATCAAAACCTGCTACCTGAAGTACATACAGTTTTAACTCTCTCTTGGTCATGTTCTTTTTGAGTACATTATAGAGTTCTACTTCGTTGTTGCTTATGAGACTTGTCTCACACTTGTAAAATGCTGCCAAAGTAGCGCGGATCGACGTGTCGCCGTTATATTTAAACCATATAGAGTTTTCTAACATCTATTTTCCTTATATTTTTTCTAAGATCAGCGTAAGATCTTTTTCATCAATGATGATGTTGGCCTCTTTTTTCAAGACCTCTCTTGCACAAAATGCAACACGGGTTCCAGCATGTGCGAACATACTCAAGTCATTGGCACCGTCACCACAGACCATTGTCTCTGCTTCACTCACCCCTAAGATGTTCTGCAGACGTACCAACATATCTCCCTTGGAGAAGTTGAACATCATGTCGCCACCTACAAGACCGGTCAGTTTGCCGTCTTTGACATGCAGCGCATTGGAGAAGTCGGCATCGTAACCCAAAATATCTTTGGCGTAAGAGGTCGCGGTTCTAAAACCACCACTAAAACAGACCACCGTCATACCACGCTTTTTAAGTGCTGCGATCGTCTCGATCGCACCTGGCATATAGGGAAGGTTATGGCTGATCTCTTCTACTTTAGAAAAGTCTAGACCTTTTAACAGTCCTACACGCTCTTGAAGAGACTCAAAAAAGTCCAACTCGCCAGCCATAGCGCGCTCTGTGATCTCAGAAACCTGCTCGCCTATGCCCAACGCTTCGGCAAAAAAGTCGATCGTCTCACCATCCATCAATGTCGAATCAAAATCAAACACACATAATTTCATAATTAATTACTCTTCTTTCACTCTTGTTTCGTTATAATCTCGAAATTATACCCAAATATCGTCGTAGCCACACAGATATACGTACGCTTTGGACACCACTCTAGGATGCCTTTTTTGTTTAAACAACTCATAGAGAAACTACAGCACTCTACCTACATCACACTCGAGACCACACCGCCGCACTCTGCGCGTTTTAAACCGGTCATCGATACCATCGAAGCTCTGGAACTGGACAAATTGGTTGATGGGTTCAGCACCACAGACAATCCACTAGCCAAGCTCAAGTACAACGCCCTCTTCGCCTCGCAACTCTTGCAAAACCGTTTTAACAAACCTGTGTTAGCAACGATGAGCATGCGTGACCGCAACCGCATCGCATTGCAGTCTGACCTGCTTGGTGCCAACGAAGCCAACGTTCGTGCTATTTTGGCACTGACAGGAGACCCGGCAAAGATCTCGGACCAGACAGATGCCAAAGGGGTGTTTGAAGGGGACTCCAGCCTCCTTTTAAACATCATCTCCGCGCTAAATTCAGGCAGTGACATCATGGGTAAAAACTTTAAAGAGGCCCCTGAGACCATCTACCCTTTTGCCGTCATCAACTCTCATGCACGCAACCCAAAATCTCTACAGAAAAAGATGCTTAAAAAGATAGAAAACGGTGCCGTTGGTATTATCACCCAACCGGTCTATGACCTTGACAATGCCAAATTACTAGTCAACCTTATGAAAGACGCTAATGCACAAAGCAGCAGCGAGAAGCAAGCAACATTGATCTTGGGACTGTTTCCTATCACTAAGCTGCGAACTGCAAAGTTTCTAGATGCTCATGTCCCTGGTATTCATGTCCCAGAATATTTGTTAAAAGCTTTAGAAGATGCTGCTGACATCTCAGCAGAAGAGGAGTATCGTGTAGGTTTTGAGATGAGTAAAAAACTCTTTACAGAGATCAAAGCCTTTCACCCCAAGATCCACCTTATGACGGCCAACCAGTTTCAGATCGCAAAAGATATCCTCTCTTAAGAAGCCAGAGCGCCAATTTGCCTAAAAAAAGCATATTTCTCTCCCTTTCTCTGCTCCTTGCCTTCTCTTTAATATAAGATTTTTAAATTTCTTGTTATAGTGATTGCTATATATCTCCAAGGTACCTTTCATGCAAACATTTTTTCGACTGCTTCTCATCTCTATAACATTCTTTTTTCTTGCCTGTAACGCTACTCCGGACATAGCACTCTCTCCTAAACTCAACAAATATGCAGACACAGAAGAGAACTGTCAAGATCTTCGATTGACACCAGGCCTTATGGTCCCTGATGCCTTGGACAAAGAGTGTAACAGCTTTTTAAAACGCCTCGACAAAGCCAATATCGCTACCTATAAAAGCAGTCAACTTTCCAAAAAGCACTCTAAAACATCTCCTGACTACATCCATGCCAATACTGAAGCCAACCGACAGTATCGTAAAACTGAGGTCGCGTATCAAAAACTTACCAAGCTTTTGAACCATCTCTCTCTTGAAGCTATCAAGCATGATGACCTCTCTACAGTCGCTATGACATTACGTTTTAAAGAGACTAAGTTTACTAAAAAGCATTATGACTACTATAAAAAACAGTCCACTTCTTACCAAGAGAGTGAACGGTTCCGCGCATTTGAGAAGCGCTATGCCAAGTCCTTGGTACGTAAAGGGTTAAGTTACCTTTCCGTGGGTGACAAAAGAGATGCCCTACAACTTTTTAAGACTTCTGCCTCACTAAACAATAAACAGGCCTTCTATCTCGTTGGGATTGTCTATGAAGCTAAAAACATCGATAAAGCGATCACCTGGCATACTCAAGCTAAAGAAAATGGTGTAGATGCTTCCACCATAAATCTCGCCCGTCTCTACTTGCGTAAACATGAGCCAAAAAAAGCACAAGAGTTTTATCTTGAAGCTGCTGAAAACGAAAATGCCTATGCACAGTTCATACTCTATACGCAGTATCAAAAGACAGACAACACCA
>JALWKG010000159.1 GCA_027081565.1 Helicobacteraceae bacterium | reverse complement strand
ACATTAGTAAATGGCTCGATCCAGTCGAGTTTCTCTTTAGCGTAATCGCCCCAAAAACCTTCATAGTTCTCTTTGGCCTTGTTCATTAAAGTGTGATACTCATCCATACTGCCGATGTTGGCATTTTTAGCAAATTCCGGGTTGGGTTGAAAAATCTCTGACATTGTTTACCTTTAGTTATGAGACCTCTTGCCATAAAGGCTCAAGAGTGTCACATATAATTTATTGGCGTTATGATAACGAAGAGAAGAGCATATACTATTAATTGATAGAAATGCTTAATGCCTTTAGAAAAGTTTCAGCTTTGGCTTTTTGTGACTTAAGGGCATCTCTTCTATATTGTCCGTTAAGAAATCTTTACTATAATTCGCATAATTTAAATTCAAGGACCTTACTATGGCACTTAAGACATACGATTTTTCTGCAGACGAGATGGCTTCATTTCAATGGGCTAAAATGACAACAAACAAAGGTGTAATGTGGATCAAACTTTACAACGATGAGACACCTAACACCGTAGCGAACTTCGCTTCACTTGTTAACGACGGTTACTATAACGGCCTAAGCTTCCACCGCGTAATCCCAGGGTTTATGGCTCAGGGTGGTTGTCCACACGGCACAGGTACTGGTGGTCCAGGCTATTCTATTGCTTGTGAAACTGACAAAAACACACACCGTCACGTTAAAGGGACACTCTCTATGGCACATGCTGGTCCTAATACAGGTGGATCTCAGTTCTTTATCTGTTTTGTACCATGTCCTCACCTTGATGGCGTTCACACAGTATTTGGCGGTATCGAAGCTGATGACGCTGACTCTATGGCAGTTCTTGACAGCCTTGCGGGTCAAGACACTATTGAGAAAGTTGAAATTCTCGCAGCGCGTTAATTTCAGGAAAATGGGAAATGGAGAATAGAAAATGGGTAGAGCAGATGATTAACGCAACTGTATTCCCATTTACTATTTACCATTTACCATTCACCACTAACAAGGCTCTGTCTTGTTAGTACATATCTGCTGCTCCGTCGACTCCCACTTTTTTTTAGAAAAACTTCAAACAGATTTTCCAGACGAAAAACTTACCGGCTTTTTTTACGATCCAAACATACACCCCTACTCTGAGTATCAACTCCGATATTTGGATGTTCAAAGAAGCTGTAAAAAACTGGGGATCGATCTGCTTGAAGGTGAATATGACTTTGAGAACTGGATGCAGGCTGTTCGAGGACTAGAGAAAGAGCCGGAAAAAGGTGCACGTTGCGAAGTCTGTTTTGACAAACGCTTCTCTGTCAGTGCTGAAAAAGCACTCGAACTGGGAGAAAAAAAGATCACAACTACGCTGCTGGTCTCTCCACTCAAGTCTCAAGAACAACTCAAACGTGTAGGTGATGCTTTTTATGAAAAAAATGGGGTAGAGTTTGTTGCAGTGGATTATCGCGCGGATGGGGGGACACAAGACCAAAGCCGTGTGACCAAAGAGGAACAACTCTACCGTCAAGACTACTGTGGCTGTATCTTTGGTCTGACCATGCAGCGTGATCAGCAGGAAAAACTGATGGATGAGATGTTTTCACCAATTAGTAATGCTGTCTTACCCGCCTCAATTGAAGAGCGTTTGGAGATGTATAAACGACGTATGGAACTTGAAGACCAAGGGATAACGTATAAAATCGTTCGTCAAAAATTTCTTAACTACCGCCAATTTTCATGTAAGTTATTAAAAGGCAAAACACAGGTCATTCCTGCCCATGCCATAGCTTACTCATATCTACCTAGAAAACGTGCACAAGGAAGAGTTGAATACAGTATCAATGATCTTCATTATATGAACCGTGAAGAGGTCACTTTTATCACACTTAAACACTACAATACAGTGACAAATAGTAATTTCCAAACGATTAATGCACTTATTTTTGAGACACCTTCTATAGAGACAGAACTAGCACTTCGTCAGAAGTTGATGCCATTAGGTTATAGTCTTTCTCCTATCATCGTAGTAGAAAAGATCATAGAAGGCAAGCTCACCCTCAACCTTGATGCCAAGACCTATGATGACACTAAAGAGATCTTAATAGAACTTTAGAACAACCTCATTTAACGCCCTAAACCGGGGCATAATCCTCTATTAACACACTTTTAGATAGAATAAGCCATTAATTTTAAAGGCACACAAACAAAGGGCACCTCTAAAAACCCTAAAATTGTGCCTACACAAAAGGTTTTACATGCTTATGAACGTTGTTGAAATTCAAGAGGTCTTACCCCACCGTTACCCATTTTTACTTGTGGACAGAGTAAACACACTGAACAAAGGCGAGAATATCGTTGCATTTAAAAATGTCAGTATCAGCGAACCTGTTTTTCAGGGTCACTTCCCCGGCCATCCTATTTATCCTGGTGTTATGATCTTAGAGGGCCTTGCACAGGCTGGTGGTCTTTTAGCATTTCAAAGTATGGATCTCACTAAAGAAGAAGTTGCTGAGAAAGTCGTTTACTTCATGAGTATTGACAAGGCAAAGTTTCGTAAACCCGTACGTCCTGGAGATCGTCTTGAATACCGTGTCAGCGTGATCAAGCGTAAAGCGTCTATTTGGATATTTGACGGCAAGGCTTATGTTGATGACCAACTGGTATCTGAAGCTGAGTTAAAAGCTATGGTCGTTGACAAATAAGGTCTGATGTGAGTCTTATTTCTCCTCTTGCTATCATCGAAGATGGCGCTATAATCGGTAACAATGTCAAGATCGCTGCACACTGTTTCGTCTCATCCCAGGCTACAATTGGTGACGGCACCACCCTCGCCCACGGTGCCTGCGTCTACGGTAATACTACCATCGGAAAAAACAACCGTATCTTTTCTTATGCGATTCTGGGCTCGGAACCATTGGACTTGAAGTACAATGGTGAAGAGGTCGAACTCATCATCGGTGACAACAACACGATCCGTGAGTTTGTTCTCTTCAACCCTGGTACAGCGGGCGGCGGCGGTGTCACCCGCATCGGCAACGGTAACCTGCTGATGGGCTATGTCCACCTCGGCCACGACGTCATTCTTGGTAACAACTGTATTTTGGTCAACAACGTTAATCTTGCCGGTCATGTTGAGATGGGAAACCATGTTGTTGTTGGAGGCTTGACCCCTGTTCATCAATTTGTGAAGATCGGTGACTTTGCTATGATCGGTGGTGCTTCTGCAGTCACCCAGGATGTACCTCCATACTGTATGGCGGAAGGTAATCGTGCGACACTCAGAGGGCTAAATCTTACCGGTCTTCGCCGTCATTGCAAACGCGAAGACATTAACGTCTTGAAGTCCGCTTATAGAGAGCTCTTTGAGATGGGAAAACCACTACAAGATGTTGCCAAAGAGCTTTTAGCATCCACTGACAACGACTATGTAAAAAATCTAACAACTTTTATAATTAACACCAAACGGGGTATCCCTTTTGAGAGGAAAATCTAAATGAGTGAACACCGAAACTGTAGTTTCTGTAATGCTGTTGAGAGCGAAGAGAACCCTCTTATCGCTGGCAACAATGTCTATATCTGTAAGAACTGCGTCTATTCTGCTTACAAGATCATGTTTGGTGATACCCAAACGGACCTGAGTGAAAAAGACCAGGCAGTTGTAGATGCAACTACAGAGTTGATGACACCTAAAGAGCTTAACGCCTTTTTAGGTGACTATATCATTGGACAGGAAAATGCAAGAAAACTGCTTTCTGTAGCTGTCTACAACCACTATAAGCGTATTTTCAAGACGACGCTTGTCAGCGAAGATGACACAGAGATCGCAAAGTCAAATATCTTGCTTATCGGGCCAACAGGCTCAGGTAAGACATTGATGGCACAGACTATTGCCCGTGTTCTTAATGTACCTATCGCCATCGCAGATGCAACTTCTTTAACAGAAGCAGGTTACGTAGGTGAGGATGTTGAAAACATCTTGACCAAACTCCTACAAGCAGCAGATGGTGACGTAGAACGTGCCCAACAAGGTATCGTCTTTATAGATGAAGTAGACAAGATCGCCCGTATGAGTGAAAACCGCTCGATCACCCGTGATGTCTCTGGTGAAGGTGTGCAACAAGCCCTGCTAAAGATCATAGAGGGTGCTCAAGTCAACCTGCCGCCTAAAGGCGGACGTAAACATCCTAACCAAGAGTTTGTTCAGATCGATACTTCTGGCATCTTGTTTATCTGTGGTGGTGCTTTTGACGGCATGCAGGATATCTTAAAACGCAAACAGGGTGAAAACATCTTAGGTTTTGGACAAGAGAAAAAGTCTAAAACAGAGCAGAAGCCCACTTTAGAGATGGTTGAACCAGATGACTTAGTGCATTATGGTTTGATTCCTGAGCTCATAGGACGTCTTCCTATCATCGCTTCACTTAGTGAGATCAGTGAAGAGGATATGGTTCGTATTTTGACAGAGCCTAAAAATTCACTGGTCAAACAGTATAAAAAACTTTTTGCTATCGATGATGTTGAACTTACCTTTGAAGAAGATGCCCTACTCGCTATTGCAGCTAAAGCAATAGAACGCAAGACCGGTGCCCGTGGTATTCGTG
>JALWKG010000158.1 GCA_027081565.1 Helicobacteraceae bacterium | reverse complement strand
AAACTACTTCAATTCCCGGCAGTTATCGGTTCTATTGTTATTGCGCTTAACGTTCCTGGTATTGAAGATGCGAAACTTCATCTTAAAAACGAAATTGTTGCAGACATCTTTGCAGGTAAAATCACAAAGTGGAATGATGCAGCTATCGTTGCGGACAACAAGGGACTTAAACTTCCTAACCAAGAGATCATCGTTGTTCACCGTTCTGACGGATCAGGTACGACTTATAACTTTACATACTACCTAAACAAAAGCTCTAAAAACTGGGCCGACAACTATGGTGCCGGTAAAGCGATCGACTGGGCTGTAGGTATTGGTGGTAAAGGTAATGAGGGTGTTGCATCACTTGTTAAGCAGACGCCGTATACTATTGGTTACATTGAAAATGCTTACAAAGAGAAAAATCACCTTGCAGCGGCAGTCCTTCAGACAGCAAGTGGCAAATGGGTTGAGGCAAAAGAAGAGAATTTCAAAGCAGCAGCCAAGTACGCTTCATGGACAAAAGAGGACAACTTCTATGCGATGTTAGCACTACAACCAGGTGACACGTCGTATCCTATTGTTGCAGCAACATTTATTCTTCTTCCAGTTGAAAAAGCCAAGATGAACAAAAAGGTCATCAAGTTTTTTGACTACGCTTTCAAAAATGGTGATGCAGCAGCTAAAAAGCTAGGTTATATCCCTCTACCAGAAGCAACAAAAGAGATGATCCGTGCATACTGGGCAACAAATATAAAGTAAAGATTCCAGATTTGGTGCTAGTTGCACCGGCACCCGAGAGGGCAGACTCAGTTTACTTCACAATGTATCGATGTGCGTCTTCACATCCGGCACAACTTCCTTCAACATTGAAACTTTTATCACTACATGCGTTCGATGCAATTTACTGTTGAGATTCTACTTCTTTATAATATTTTTGTTCATTAATTTGTAAAAATCAGTACAATTTGTGGAGATATGCCTCTCGTGCTTTTGTTTATTTCTCCACCAAGTGAAGGGTAACAGCTTTACAATTACGATGTCATCAAAATGTTTTATAACCTGGAGAATGTGACATTTGCGAGGAGAATACAATTACAAATGTGTTAGCAGTCTTTTCAACACTCTAATCCTTGCATCCAGCGCTTGTGTGTTTATAAGTCCTGTGTACATACTTCTTTAGAGGGTTCAATTGATTTGTTAGTGTGATAATACAGAGGAGAGAGCCCAACACAATGTAGTGTCATAGCGTGGGCTATCTAGATCTAGAAAGTTGCGACTACCATCTGAGTGATGACAAAACCGCCGACTACAAGCCAAACGAACATACCGCCAGCAGTATAGATTGGGGCAAGACCTAAACCTTTAAACTTTGCAAAACGTGTTCCCATACCTAATGCTGTCATTGCCATTGTCAACAAAAATGTATCAACTATGTTAATGTTACCAATAACATACGTGATCATGTCTGCTGTCTCAGCAGGTGCGGCTAACGTATAGTTATGGATTAATGAGTTAACACCTGCCATGCCTACAAAGTACACGGCGAACCAAGGGATTACCAACTTAAGCTTTCCACCTTCTGCACCTTCTTTTTTAGCAAGGTAGCTCAAGATAAGACCAAGAACGATCAGCATTGGTGCGATCATGATAACACGCGTCATCTTGACGATAACTGCCGTGTTTGCCATGTCGACTGGTGCACCAGGAACAGATGCAGGAACAGCAACGACCTGAGCTACTTCATGGATCGTACCACCAACATAGATACCAAATGTCTTAGGGTCCATGTGTAAAAAGCCTGTAGCAGGCTCAATGATCGTTGTATAAAGTACTGGGTACAAAAACATAGAGATCGTTCCAAACAAAACAACCATAGAGACGGCTACTGCTGTCTTGTGCTCTTCTGCTTTAAGTACAGGCTCGGTTGCCAGTACTGCCGCCGCACCACAGACAGAAGCACCCGCTGCTGTCAAGATCGAAGTGTCTCTATCCATCTTGAATATTTTGGTACCTAACCAGATACCGATTATCATAGTGGAAGAGAGTACCAGTAGAGAGACCATGAATCCCTGCATACCAACTTCACCGATCTGCTGGAAGGTTATACGAAAACCGTAAAAGACGATAGCGAAACGCAATATCTTTTTACCAGAGAAGACAATACCGCTCTCCCATGATGGTGGAAAGTGGTTATGTAGGGTATTGGCATAAAATATACCAATAACAATACCTACGACTAGAGGTGAAATACCAAGTTTTGCAATAGGTGCTAACTCGGAGATATAGGTCGCTGCAGCAGCGACAAGAGCAACAAAGATAATACCACTAAAGGTACCTGCTCTTTTTTCTGGTGAAAATGCCATTTAAAGCCTTTTTATTGTGATGCTGACATTATAAGATAATTCTATTTGAACTAAGAAATCAAATATTTATTGTAAGACGTTCAATTATTTTGATGAAAAGAGAAATAAGGTAAGTAAGCAGCCGCTGGGGCTACTTAGATGGATTAAGATACAAAAACGTGAGGTACGATCAGTGGATATCTTTTCATCTTACGATAGATGTGTTTACGTACAACAGCACGCAGATCATTTTCCATCGCTTTTGCATTTTCTATGAGACCTGGTTTGAGGTTAACCAAGAAGTGCTCTAAAACATCTTCCATCTCTGCTGCGAAAGCTCTGTCTTGTTTGTCTGGAACCAAACCGAAGCTTGTAACACGAGGTTTAGCGATCAGTTTTTGATCACCCTTAGAGACCTGTGCAATAATCATTACCATACCATCATTGGCCATTTTCTGACGGTCGACAACGACATCATCAGCGATCATATGGTTGTTCTGGTTGTCGATGTAAGTCTTACCTGACTTCACAGACTTCGCTTTACGCATGTACTTTGGTGTCACTTCGATACAGTCACCATCACCCATCAACAGGATGTTACGCTCAGGGATACCACACTGCATCGCTGTCTCTTTATGGCGCATAACGTGGTTGTATTCACCGTGAATTGGCATAAAGAACTTAGGCTTAGCCAAACGAAGCAGAAGCTTTTGCTCTTCGATACCACCATGTCCGGAAACGTGTAGATCACGATCACGTGCAATACGTGCACCCGCTTTTTCAAGGTGGTTGGTCATCTCAGAGATACCACCTTCGTTACCAGGAATTGCACGAGATGAAAGCACAACCAGATCAGTTGGTTTGATCTTAATATGACGGTGCTCACCAATTGCTGTTCTGAATAGTGCAGAATTTTGTTCACCCTGTGAACCCGTAGTCAAGATCAGTACTTGTTTGTCTGGCATACGACTTACATCATCTGCATCAACAAAGATATTTTTTGGGAATTCAAGATACTTGTACTGCATCGCAACCTCAAGGTTACGCTCCATAGAACGACCAATAACACAGATCTTACGACCATACTTTATAGCGTAATTGATCGCCTGCTCTAAACGGTGGAGGTTTGAACTGAAAGTCGAGAGGATAATACGTCCCTCTGCCTTAGACATCACACGGTCTAGTGCCGGTGCAACAGAGAGCTCACTTGGTGTTATCTCTTTGTTATAAGAGTTTGTTGAGTCAGACATCATCAACAATACTCCTTTTTCGCCGTAGTGTGCATAACGGTGAAGGTCTGTAGGGTAACCATCAATAGGGGTATGGTCAATTTTAAAGTCACCGGTGTGGATAACAGTACCCGCTTCAGTAGTAATCGCTACTGATGAAGAATCCAAGATAGAGTGTGTAACGTGCATCCACTCGATCTCGAAATCATTACCGATCTTGTAAACTTTACGCTTCTCAATAGGACGGAAATAACGACGTGCATCAGTGAGTTTGTGCTCATCGAACTTGTTACCTATCATTGCTAGTGGCATAGCTGTTCCGTAAGTTGGGAACTGAAGACCCTCTTTAAACATATATGGCATGGCACCGATATGATCTTCGTGAGCGTGAGTGATAATAACACCAACGATCTTGTTTTTGATCTCTTTGATGTAAGAGAAGTCTGGTACCAAGATGTCTACACCGTGCATGGTCTCATCCGGAAAACTCATACCAACATCGATCAGGATCGCTTCGTTGTCTGTCTCGATAACCATCATGTTACCACCGATTTCGCCGAGACCACCTAGTGGTGTGACACGAACTTTACCTTTAGTACCAAGGTCAAGTTTGTTGTGTGGGTTTAGACGCTCTGCTTGAACTTCCTGGTTACGAATAGCACAGTCAAGTAGTTCTTGAACCACTGGTGCAGGCCCATGACGACGACGACGGTTTTTGTTACCACCACCTTTGTTTTGGTTGTTACGGTTGTTGTTATTTTTGTTTTCAGTACTTTTGTTTTCGCCGTTTTTATTGTCGTTTGGACGGTTGCGATTTTGGTTATTACGATTTTGGTTATTACGGTTACGGTTATTGTTATTGCGGTTTTGGTTGTTGTTTTGACGGTTCCCATCTACATTACGCTCTTGCGCCTGACGGTTACCATCAACATCTTTGCCTTCTTGTGGCTGACGGTTACCATCTACCTCACGGTTTTCACGTGGCTGGCGGTTGCCATTACCATTACGGTTTTGGTTATTGCGTGGACGACGACTACGGTTTTGTTGACCTTCGCCCTCTTTGCGTGGCTTTAATGGCTCTGACGTTAAAACTGGTTTAGTTTCTGTGTTATTGTTTTGTGTATCTGACATACATTTTTCCTTAGGTACGTCTGTCTAAGCCTACGATGGAGGAGGTAGAGCAAGAACAGACGTTATATATTTTTTTCTAGTATCTTGAATAGTAGGTGATAGTCTGTTGTCGCGACTTGATGGGGTCGAATCGTAGGAACAAGACCCAACTGCTCTAAAGCAGTACGGACTTGGTCCTTCTCGTAACGTGAAGAGAGGTTTTTTGAAAGAGTCTTTCGAGGCTGTGTGAACGCCGCTCTGAGCATAAGCTCAAACTCTTCGTCGTCTCGGCTTCTTCTCTTTTCTATAAGAAGAACAGCCGAGTCAACCTTTGGTGCTGGGTCAAATGCTTCGGGCGGAACATGAACCACTATAGAGGCTTCACCTACCGTCTGAGTAATAACGCTTAACGCACCAAAGTTTTTATCTCCCGGAGTTGCAGAAAATTTCTCTGCGACCTCACGCTGAATCATGACAAGTATATAACCGCAATTTGGATCTGCAAGGGCTTTTAAGATGATATTTGTCGCTATATAGTAGGGCAAATTTGCCACTAACACATAGGGTTCATCTAAAAGTTCACTCTGCCAGGCATCTAGGACGTCACCACATTGGAGGGTAAGTCGGCTGGTTTTGATCTCTTTTTTAAACTCGCGGTTTAGGTACTGACATAAATCGGTATCGACCTCAAAAGCGACAACACTTTTGACATCCACTAAAAACTTAGTTAAATCACCTAAGCCAGGCCCAATTTCAGCAATAATACTATCACTCTTGGGCATCGCTTCGACGATTTTATAAAGAACACTTCTGTCTTTTAAAAAGTTCTGGCCAAATTTCTTCTTGGCAACATGTTCATTACTCATAGGAGTAATTATACGTCATTAGTGCTTAGAATAGGCTGATAAGCGTTTTTATGCCTATTTTACGTCCTTTATTATGGGCTGAAATGCAACTACTAATCCTATTGTTTTTAAAAACAACCTATGTAAAATCGTTGCATATAGACTTTCTATGAGTGCTTTTGTATAACTGGGATACAAGGTTTGTTTTATAAAACAGAAACTGTCTTTTTGAACAAAAAGCGTAAAAAGCCTGTGGTGATACAAAAAAACCTCTACTATTATAGATGGCATTTAAGAAACGCCAATTCTAAAAATATTCGACATGCTAACACTTCACTAACACTCTTGGCCTACAATTACTTTATTATATACCAAAGGATAGACCATGAAACCCATTTATAAAACAGCCTTAACACTCACTGCAACTCTTTTCTTCTTTACAGGATGTGGTGATGATCTCACTTCTAGTAAAGGTAAAAATAGTTCAGATGCACAGATGAGTATTGATCTCAGTACCTATGCACAAGATGCCCTGACAGATGAGCAAAAATATTCTCTTGCCTACATGTGGCATGAAGAGAAGCTTGCTTATGATATCTATCTTGAACTGAACAAACTTTATCCAACAAAGCAGTTTGAAAACATCGCTAACAGATCAGAGGTCAAGCATATAGCCTTGGTTCAGGACCTTGTAGCATGGTATGACTTGAACATCACAAATATTCCTGACTACACCATCAATTACTCTCAAGAAGCATTAGAATCCATGCCACAAGGTACTTTTGCTATCGATACCATTCAAAAACTCTATGATGATCTTTATACTATGGGTAAAGACTCTCAGCAGGCAGCATTGGAAGTCGGATGCAGGGTTGAAGTCGTTGATGTGGATGATCTAAATACTTATATCATAGATGCTAGTGACAATGCAGCGTTGGTAGATACCTTCAACATTTTACGAGATGGAAGCTACAGTCACTACTGGGCTTTTGACAAAGGGCTCAAGAATCTTGGCGTAACAGAAGGATGTTGTTCTTTAGGCACTTTGTACTGTCATACAGAGTATCCACAAAAATAAAAGAGGTTAACCTTCTCTTAACACCTTTATGTCATTATATTACCTCAAAGGATAGATAATGGCACGATTACTACTGGTTGAAGATGATGTGAATCTGGCAGAGACCCTTGTTGAACTCTTAGAGTTGGAACAGTTTGAAGTCACATGGGTTGGTGATGGCGAGCAGGCTTTTGATGCTACATTTATGCACGCTTATGACCTCTTTCTTTTTGATGTTAATGTCCCTTTTATAGATGGGTTTGAACTTTTAGAAAGCCTTCGTAAAAGCGGTGATGAGACCCCAGCCATCTTTATCACCGCCATGAATGATATTGCCTCACTCTCTAAAGGTTTTGAGGTGGGTGCGGATGACTATATCAAAAAGCCCTTTGAGTTTGACGAGTTGGCAGTACGTATAAACTCCCTTATACGCAAACGGCTCAAGATCAAAGAGAATATTATTACTCTTGACGACTACCACTTTCATATCGACACCAATGAGCTTTACTATCAAGATAAGTTCATAGCACTCTCTCCTATAGAACTCAAGCTTACCACACTCTTTTTTAAACAGCTTAGCACTACTATCACCAAAGAGAACATCTTAATGGAGCTCTCTGAGGGTGAAGAGGCCAGTGAGGGAGCCCTTCGTGTTCATATCAACAAACTCCGCAAACATGGTTTGCCCATACAGACCATAAAAGGAACAGGATACCGTCTTGCAACTTCATGAAAAACGGGCCTTTTGGAAGTTCTTTTTAGCTTATTTTGGCAGCGTTGCACTCCTTATCTTGGTAGCAGGACGACTCTACTATGATCAGCAATATGAACAACGTATTAAAGATGAACATTTTTCTATTATCAATTATGCCCGCCAACTCAAGATGCATGAACCCATTACTGCCCAAGATATCAATCACTCAATGGAGATGACCAAAATAGAGGACTTCTCTATGGACACCATTACCCTGACGGACACCACTATAGAGAAGTATATACCTGCCAACAGATGGCGTACACACTATATCCACATTGTTAAAACACGTACCCATTTTGACCAACACCTTAAAGAGTTACGGCTTAAAGTCATTATGGTTCAAGCACTGCTTTTAGCTCTCTTTGCGCTACTGAGTCTTATGTTGACAAACTATGCCCTCAGACCGATGAAAGAGGCTATAAGCAAACTTGACCGTTTTATTAAAGACCTCATTCATGACCTTAATACACCACTCACTACCATTAAGCTCAACACCAAACTCCTCTCTAAAAAGCATGAACTTCAAGAGGACAAAGCCTTGAAACGTATTATTAAAAGCAGCTACGAGATCTCTGAACTTCATGACAACCTTAAGATCTTACTTGAAGAGGATACCTTTATGTTAGATGATGTAGAACTCTGTCTTATCATCAACACCTTGGTCGATAATTACAAAAACCTCTATAGTGGCCTGAACTTTTCTGTCACCTGCAGTGGCTTTCACGTCCATGTAAATGCTAATGCCTTTAAGCAGATCTTGCATAACCTACTCTCCAACGCATGTAAATATAACACTTCATCAGGCAGTGTATCGGTCTACTTTAAAGAGAAGACTCTATATGTTCAAGACACAGGCAGTGGGATTAAAAATCCTGAGCGAATTTTTGAGCGGAGTTATTCAGAACAGAGCAGCAGCGGTTTGGGACTCGATATCGTCAAAAGACTTTGTGAAGCGATGCATATTGAGATCAATGTGACTTCATCTACTAATGGAACTACAGTTGCTTTAAAGTTTGTGTAGGGTGCTGATCTGCTAGGTACCAGTTGTAAAATATACGTGCTCTTATTGTTACAATGTTATATCTCATCATTAAGAAGATATAACATTTACAAATTGGATCTTAAAAGGTTAAAATATGGTATTACTTTTTAGGAAAAACCATGACCATTACCATAGATGACGCGCTATCTCAACAACTCTCTTTTTATCAAGACCTCCTCAAAAAAGATATAAACACGATGTTGCATGAGGCATTCGAACAGTATTTTGTCAGCGAAGAGAAACGTTTGGCAGAACAAGATCCCCTTACCAACCTCTCTTATGATGAGTTTTGGGATGGGGTTGACCTGTAGCTGTTAACATTGACTTAACGTCAATTACCTATGATGATGTATCTCAAATAAACCTAAGGTACATTCATGAAAAAAACAGTTTTTTTACTAGCACTCTCACTCTCTTCACTCTTTGCTGCAGTTGATACTACTGTCCCGCTCCCTACAATCGTTTTGGAAGGAGACAGCGGTGGTTACTACAGTGGTAAGTCTTGGAACTCAGAGACCTTAAAAGGCAAGACAACGATGTTGATGTATGTTGACCCCGATGAAAAAGATAAAGGTGAAATCTTCAAACCAACCATCGCAGGATTTGAAAAAGATCTCGACTTTGATAAATTTCAGATACTTGTTATCATTAACCTTAATGCTACATGGAAACCGGATGCTCTCATCAAAAAGATGATGAAAAGTAAGCTGGAGGAGCACCCTAAACGTACCTATATCCTTGATGTAGACTCTGTTCTTGTCAAAGGCTGGAATCTACCTGATGATGAATACAATACATTGATCATCAACAAAGAGGGTAAGGTCATCTACCAACACCAAGGTGCCTGGAGTGGCGATGATATGCAGAAGGTTGATAGTCTCGTACGAAGCGTAGTTCATTAACATTCTCTTAACAAAGAGTGACTACTATATTGATATCAAGGAGAACTTATGAAAAAACTTGCACTATTACTGTTTGCTTCAGTATCACTTTTTGGTGTTGATGGCTATGATGTCTATAAAAATAACTGTGCTGCATGTCATGTAGAGATGATCACCAAGGCAGAGACTCTAAAAACCTTTAACAAACTAAAAGCACCCCCTATGATAGAGGTCTCTAGACAGCTTAAAGACACTATTATCATTAAAGGTGATGATGACGAGGTTCACCGTTTTGTGACGATTGCTTTTATTAAAGAATATGTCAAAAATCCATCATTAGATTACTTTATGTGTAATGCAGGTGCAGTAGATCATTTTGGGGTCATGCCTGCACAGTCACATCTTAATGATGCCCAGCGTCAAGCTGTAGCAGAGTGGATCTATGATCGTTATGAGGGTGTAGAGTTCAAGTAAAAGAGATGTTGTAAGGGGGCACCGTTAAAGAGCCTACTTTAAAAGTGGATAGTTATGTATAGATTTACATTATTTTTTCTCTTGCCACTTCTCATACTAATCCAACTGTATAAATTTTAAACTTACAGTAGGCATGATGTTTTACTAGATATTGAGGATGACAATATACTCTGTACCATGATCGCTGTATAGAACCATCTCACCCTCAAGCTGCTCCTCAACCAAGGTTCTGATCAAGGCAAGGCCCAGAGCATCTTCTCTCACATACTTCTGATCAAACCCTTCTCCACTGTCTTTATATGAGAAGATATATTTTCCTTCAGAGTGATGTAGATAGATCTTGATGAAGTTACCTTCTTCTTTGAGAGCATATTTTATAGTGTTTGAGATCATCTCATTAAGTATAAGTCCTATATATACGGCTTCACGCAAGGGTATAAAGGCATAGACATCCAGTGTGATCTCGCAGTTTTGTGTATTTAAAACACCTTCATCAGACCTATCAACAAGCTCATGAAAGTACTCTGACATATCGATCAGTTCGAGATCATCTTTTTGATACAAGATTTCATGTGTCTTAGCAATCGCTCTAATGCGATACTCCAAATCATTAAAGGCATAACCTGCCACATCATCGAGTTTAGAAGCCTGCATTCTGATCAAAGAGAGTATTAGCTGTAAATTGTTCTTCGTGCGGTGGTGTAACTCTTGAAAGAGTGTCTTGTTGTTGGCCAACGCGTGACTCAATTCTGCCGTACGATCTTCGATCTCTTGGGTGACTACCTTGTCTCGGTTTTGCAAGGTGATTAGTAAAAGCTGTTCGGAGTCCTTTTTCTCCTCTTGTAATATCACATAACGGTCAGAAAAGGCTAAAGAGAGGATTAGTGCCTCAACACCTGTGAGATAGAGTATGAGGTTGGACATTTTGTACATTACAGAGATAAAACCCAAAGCATCTAAAATAATAATAATATAACCCACGATCAAAATCAGCCATGCCAAGGCATAAAAACGGGCCTGTTTGTTTCCCTGCAAGTAGACATAGACCCCACTAAATGTATTGAAAAATACAAAAGCAAGTCCCGTAAAGAGACCTGCTTCTGGCAGGTAGAACCAAGAGGTTCCAAAAAGAGGTATCTCTACCACTGCTAAAAATATAAAAAGTTTATAAACCTTGTCTAAATGTGGAAAGTCTCTGTATGTCATTAAAAAACGTCGTGCGTAGAGTGAAGCACTGAAATACATCAAGCCTACCTGAAAAGCCCATGTTGTATGGGCAAGGGCCACCATGCTGGGTGGGAAGACCAGAGCAATGACTGACACATAAGAGAGCTGCTGTAAGACCACTGCAAAGATATAAAAAACATAGTAGACGTAACTGATATCTTTGGTATAAAAGTACACTAAAACATTATAAAGCATCAAAGAGGCAATAAAACCTAAGACAAAGACAATCTTAGCGATCTCATAAATACTCTGGTCGATAAAATTCTCTGAGGCCTTAAGATAGAGAGTAAAGCGGGTGGTCGTTTTATGATTAACGATCTTAAGATAGTAGGTCTCTATACTGTTTGGGTCAAACTCTAGGATATAGGTGGGGTTTAGAGTACTTTGAGATAGGTTTTCACTCTGCAGGCGATGTTTGACGACCCGAGCTTTTTCATCATACAGTGTTACATTGTCAAAAATAAGGTTTTCCATTTCAAGATATCTATGATAACTCTCATCATGACGATTGACAAACACCATCTTTACCCATAAAACTCCCTTTTTCATGATTCCAAGGTTACTGTATGAGCTGTTGACTTCAACAAACTGACCCATAGTAGCTATCTGGTCCAGACTTTTGTGGGCAGTGTCATGACAAAGTTGTGTTTCTGCATTGATATTTTGTGTGTCCAACGAGACATCTATGGGTTTTGCTAATAATATGTTTATTAATACTAAAATGAGTAAAAAAAGTTTCATACATTAATTATAAATGCTGAGCGTTGCAAAAACATTTCATTTTGAAAATTTTGTGAAGTTTTAGTTCGTTTTTGAGGATTAAGTAGTAATTGGTGGAGCATAGCGGGATCGAACCGCTGACCTCTTCGCTGCCAGCGAAGCGCTCTCCCAGCTGAGCTAATGCCCCATGTAGTTGGAAGTAAGCGATTATACTTTAAGAGTATTTGCATTACTCTTAAAAGCGTGTCAGTTTGGACGTAACTTTAACAGATAGTAGTACACCTGCTTATTATTTGTTCTCTTTTTGTATGTTGTCTGGTCTCTCCAAGACACATTGGTCGAGGTAGATAAACTGGTAATCTTTGTTGTAACTTACTTTATAAAATATAGAGTATAAAATCGGTACGATGCCCAGTGTCAGTACTGTACCAAAACCCAGACCGAAGATGATGGCGATGGCCATAGGTTGCCAAAGTGGTCCACCGGCAAACCATAGTGGTAAAAGACCACCGATGGTTGTTGCTGTGGTCAGCATGATCGGTCGCATACGACGCTGTGCGGCTTCGATGATGGCATCTTGAGGTGAAAGTTTGGTGACATCAAGTTCGTACTCTATACGTTCTATTAAGATAATTGCGTTATTAATAACAATACCTGTCAGGGAGATAACACCCAGGTATGTCATAAACCCAAAGTATGACTGTGTCACTAACAGACCAATAACAACACCGATGATTCCTAGTGGCACTGTAATCAATATGAGCACTGTTTTACGTAATGAGTTGAACTGTACCATCAGTAAGATCAAGATGATCATAGCAGCGATAGGGAACTTGGCAGAGACTGCTTTTTGTGCAATTGTAGAACTTTCGATCTCTCCACCATATGCGTAACTATAGCCTAATGGCCAGTGTTGTGCCTCAAGATAGTTGTCAAGTTTCTCTTTGATATCGAAGGCTGTGATGCCCTCTAAGAGTTCAGAACTTACTGTGATCGTGTGCATACCGTCACGACGAATGATCTTAGGAGGCTTCCATAAGATGTCGATATCTGCGACTTGTGTCAATGGCACTGACTTTCCTGTTTGTGGTACAAACACCAAGGTGCTCTCCAACATTGCCAAGTCTGAGGTTAAGTCATGATTGGAACGTAATACAATAGGAATGGTCTTGTTATCCGTTCTAAATTGCGTGATCTCTCGACCACTCAATGCGGTCTGCAGTGAATTTGCGATGTCGCTGTAACTGACACCTGCATGGTGTGCCAAAGCGGGGTTAATATTAACCACCAGCTTTTCAGCCCACTTGCTCCAGTCATCTTTTATAGACTTTGTCCCATAGATCTCACTCAGTTCTACTTTTAGAGCATCTGCCTCTTCACGTAAGATCTTGTTGTCATTTCCACTGATACGGATCTGTATCGGGGTCTTAACAGGAGGTCCATTGTCCAGTTTTTTAACCGAGATGTCAGCGTTGGCAAAGTGGTTAAAGGCAAACTCCTCGATCTGTGGTTCCAGTGTATTAAAGGCCTCTAATGAAGTGGCATTGATCAAGATCTCTGCATACTCTGGAGCATTACCTACAGGAGTATTGTTGATCCAGAAACGTGGAGAACCTTTACCTATAAATGAGGTATAGCTCTCTATAAACTCTGGACGCTTCTGCTCCAAATAGATCTCCATCTCTTTAACCACTTTTTTTGTCTCTTGGATGTCACTACCAAGCGGCAGAGAGACACGGACTAACATCGAAGGTTGGTCTGCAGGTGGAAAAAAGATCTTAGGAATATAACCAAACATATAAAGAGCGGCTATAAAGATACCTACAATAGTAGTTACTGAAATGGTACGGTGCTTCAGTGAGAAGGTCAGCATACTTTTAAAACTGTTACAGAGTGGGTTGTTATAGGTGAACTTCTTTTCATCTTTTTTAAGAAAAAGATAGGTCATCATTGGTGTCAATGTTAGAGAGAGAACCCATGAGCTCAATAGTGTAATGGTCACGACCTCAAAAAGAGCACTGGTATACTCACCTGCTGTTGATTCGGCCAGATAGATTGGTAAAAATGCTGCAGCAGTAGTTAACGAGGATGTCAATAGCGAGATACGTAGTTCATTTACGGCAGAGATAGAGGCTTGTAACGGTGAGAACCCCTCATCCATCTTTACCAGAACAGATTCACTGATAACGATGGCGTTATCCACCAGAAGTCCCAGCGAGATAATAAGTGCAGCCAAGGAGACCTGGTTAAGCCCTATCTCAAACTGCCACATAAAGAAAAATGAGGTAGCGATAGCGGTAGGGATCAAAGTTGCTACAATAAGTCCCGTACGCCATCCCAACGTCACAAACATTACCGCGATAACGATCAAAATAGACATGATTAGTGAGTTTCTAAAGTCATTGATAATGGTCTCAACCAGTTTTGGTTCATCAAATGCCAATCTAAACTCCACCCCAATAGGGTACTCACTCTCAAGGTAACGGATCTTCTCTTTGACCGCCTCACCGAGTTCGATAATATTACTACCTTCACTTAAAGAGATAGCAAGAACCAAGGCCTGTTCACCATCTGCACGGGTCATTGGGTCGGCAGGTTCAGAATAGCCTGAGCGAATGTTGACCATGTCTTCGAGATAAAGCACACTCTTTTTACCCTTGATAGGGATGATAGTTTTACCCAACTCTTCCAGAGAATTTAAGTTACCGGTTGGCTCCAGGATAAGGCGTTGTGGTCCAATGGTAATGGAACCACCAGGAGTAATGATGTTACGTTTACGAATGATCTCTCCAAGTTCATCAGGAGAGATACCCACTTCTGACAGTTTAGCATTAGAGAATTCTATGTAAATATACTCACTCTGTTGACCTAAAATATCAACTTGACCGATGCTGCTGATACCCAACATCTCCTCTTTGACCTGGTTGGCAATTCCTTCGAGTTCCGCATAGCTGAACCCCTCTCCGACCACGGTAACAAGGGTACCAAAAGTCTCACTGTAGCTGTCATTTAAAAAGGGGCGTGCAGCCTCTTGGGGTAAAGAGACCTGGTCGATCTTTTTACGGATCTCATCCCAAATCGGCACCATGTCTTTGTAAGACTCTTGTATATAAATATAGATCGTAGAGATACCATTTTTAGAGACTGATTTTATGTGGTCAATTTCTTCAATCTGTCGGATCTTACGCTCGAGAGGTATGGTCACCAAAGACTCTATACGCTCAGGGGTCGCTCCAGGGAATTGTGTGACAACAACTGCCGTTCGGATCACAAAAGAGGGATCTTTCGCCCGGGGCATTTCAAAATAGGCAAAAAGACCACCAATAAAGAAAAAGAGTATCAGTGCCACACTGATACGGTTTTTACTAATTGCTGTTTCGGTAATACAGGCGTTCACTATTTTACTCGAACTTTCTGTCCAGAGTGGACACGACTCATACCCGCGATTAAGACACGCATTCCCTCTTTAACGCCATCAGTCAAAATAATACCCTTACCGGTTAACGAACCTCTTGTCACATTACGACGACGGATCGTACCCACACCATTTTCTATGTTGGTAACAGTATAGATGTAGTAGTCATCTTCATCTTCCATCAACGCATGTACAGGGATCACAAAACTTTTAATATGGCTCTCTTTACCAATAGAGAAGGTAACCGATGCGGCCATACCTGGGTGAATCTTTTTAGAGGGCTTAATAACACGTACGGTTACGGGGAAGGTCGTAGTACGCATACTAGAACTATGACTGACCTCGGTAATACGGGCATTGAAACTTTTATCTTTAACGTCATCAAAGGTCACTTTAGTGAGTTGTCCTACTTTGATAGCATCGATCATAGAACCTGGAACGGAGATAGGCACTTCGATATTTTTTGTTGAAGAGATTGTAGCGATGTTGGTTGCTGCTGTGACATTTTCACCTTTACGAACATGTATCTCTGAAACTGAACCATCTATAGGAGCATGTAGTTTGGTGTAGCTAAGTTCCAGTTGTGCCTGTTCTAACCGGGTTCTCATAGCACGTCTATTTGCTTTAGCAGAGTCATAAGCAGTACGTGCACTGTCCAAGTCACTTAGTGAAGAGCTACGGTTGACATACAGCTTTTGGACACGTTCGTAACGTGCTTTTGAGTGTTCAAGTTCCGAAGCAGTCTGTTTTAAAGATGCCCGGACTTCGGCTACTTTAAGTTTAAAGTAGGCACTGTCTAAAGATGCGATCAATGTCCCTTTTTTAACATATTGCCCTGGTTTTACATTGACTGATTTTAGACGGCCCGAGACATTAAAACTCAAGCGTGCTGCCACATCTGAACGAGCAATACCACTAAAGGTGTGTGAGGAGATGGCGTTAGCTGCTTTAAGGGTCATGGTACGAACAGGACGAAGTTGCTGCTCTTTCTCTTTTTCACTACAACCCACTACACTCAAGGCTATTGCTGAACCCAGCAAACCTGTAATAATTAATTTTTTAATCTTCATCATCTCTAACTCCATCTTCGTATTCTTGAATTTTTTGTGACCATTTTGTACGTTCATCTTCGTCTATATTAAAATTGACTTGACCGATATTACGCTGTAGACGTATGAGGTCCGCCATAAAACCATAACGGGTGTTGTTCTCTACTAAAGCCGCCTTTAATGTTGTGTTCTGTGCATCGAGCAGGTTTAAAATACTTCCATTTCCCTGCTGATATATGGCTGTCATATACTCTAGGTTTTTGTTTGCTGCGATATAGGCGTCGTGAGATAGGTCAATGGATAGATATGCAGCTTTTGCCTGATAGAGAGCATTACGTATATCTCTTTCTAGATTATTAGAAACATCTTTTTGTTGAGACTGTGCCGTTAACAGTGCAGACTTTGCAGACTCACGTTCAGCAGTTTGGTATCCACCGGTATAGAGAGGGAGGTCAGCAACGATACCCACTTGGTATTCAAGTTGCCCAAATGTGTCTAAGTTATCAACAACATCAATTTGCGTTTGGTTCGGTTGAAAAGGAGGTGCATCTGGCTCATTGTCTAAAAACTTGTAACGTAATCCTGCTTGAAAATAGACTTCTGGTGCGTATAGTGAAGCAGCAGAAGCTTCTGCAATATATTTTTTTGCCTGGGTCATGGCATCAAACTGACGCAGTTGAGGAGAACTGTCATGTCCTGTTTTGACCAAAAACCCCTCAAATATGACAAAACCGGCAGGATTTTCAAAATAATCACGAATCTTTTTATCATGGGTTAGGAAAACAGGATCTTCCATAGTTACTTTTTCCAGGTTCAGTAGCAGTTTTTGAGGCAGGTTAAGCAGCGCGTTGAGAGTAAACTGTGTTTTTTGGATGAGTGCATGGGTAAAAAGAACATCTTTTTTATCATTAGCGATTTTACTCTCCCAACGATAGATATCGCTTTGGTTACCAATACCGATATCTTGTTTGGTGATTGCAGAGCGGAGGTTGTTTTTTGACAACTCGAGGTTGCTTTTTTGAAGTTCAAGACGGTTTTTAAACTGTAGAATCTTTAGATAGAGCAATGAGGCCCGCATAGCGATCTCTAGTTTAGCATGTTCGACCTCATTACTTGTCGCACTTAAAAATGCTTTATTGATACTGATATTGGCATACTGACTTTGGTTATATAGGGTCTGTCTTAGTGCTAATTCACCATTGACCTCAGTCTTTTGCAGAATACCCAGACTTTTAACTGCACGCCCCTCATCGATCTGTCGACCAATAAGCTTTGCGTTGATCTGAGGATAAAAGGAAGAGTCTGCCTGTTCGAGGTTATGTGTAGAGACTTCGATCTGCTGTTCTGCCTGCATAATGGTAAGGTTATATCCAACAGCACGGTCCATGATCTCCTCTATAGAGAAGTAGTGACTGTCGGTGTCATCTGCTTCGAGGATGGTCGCACGTGATATCAG
>JALWKG010000157.1 GCA_027081565.1 Helicobacteraceae bacterium | reverse complement strand
TTGTACCCATCTTTAGTCTTAATAGTCTCTATAAGTGCTTTAAATGCGTCAGCAGTTTGAATCATTTCCATCGTTTCTCTCTTTAGTGGCATATGCCTAAAATTTTTATGATGGGATTTTACCATTTATAAGTTTATGAATAGGCATATTTATTACAATTAAGCTATGCCTTAAACGAAACCCAAACATATGTGACGTTATGACATTATTTACAAACTCTTAACCATCTTTGATATACTTCACCATCTATATTAAAAAGAACAATGATGACAAAATGGCTATCTATATTACAAAAAAACGATTATATGTCTGCAAAAAAGCATATAAAAGAGGGTGGTAACTTAAACGCTCGAACCGAGGCAGGTGAATCTGTTTTAGCGTATGCACTCAAAAGTCGTGTAGACCAAGACCTGTTGGAACTGCTGGTTGAACATGGTGCTGATCTTTTTTACAGTGATGATGAGGGTGTCAGCATCCTGGACTTTGCCGTGACCTATAATAATATGTATATGATCAACCTCCTTTTGGAAAAAGGTAAAGATGTTAACGACGTAACACGTAAAAGTGGTTTCACACCACTAATGGCAGCAGTCTGTTATGGCCGTTATGAGATCTTTAGTGTTTTGTTGGGTGCAGGTGCAGACATCCATGCTGTTGAGCGTAAAGGGATGACTGCCTTAGACTTTGCTAGAAAAATGCGCAAAACAAGTATGATCAAACGTTTAGAAGAGGTCTCATGAGAGTACACCTACTCATTATCTCTTTTATAGTTGTGTTTGCTGGATGTTCTCAAGAGAGCAGTGAAAAAAAAGAGCAGGGCATACAGGTCGAACAAAAAGTTCCTAGAAGTTCAAACAAAAATGAAGCACTTATCTGCCTTGATGAAGATGAAAAGATTACCTGTAAATTAATGACAAAACGTGTGAAAAAGGAGAGATCAGTACGCTTTAAATGGGAGTCACCACATGGCAAAGACAACCGTGAGCGCACAATGGTCTTACCTGTCAATCATGCCAGTATCTTTGATGCAAGAGATAAAAAAGGTCGTGCAAAGGGCAAATGGAAAGTGGTGGTAGAACTAGACGGTGATAAGGTCTCGACTAGTTTTCAGTTGTAATAAACTACTAGTGCTGTGATTTGTTCATTACTATAATATCGTGCTTAATGTATTAGTAAGATTAAAAGATTAGAGGAATTTATAGCGCTCTTTTAAAAGGAACTTGGATTCATCTTCAAAAAGTAATGCAAGTTCGAGGTAGCCACTGATGTAGGTACAGAAGAACTTCATAAAACGTAGATCGTCCTGTGTGAAAGGTTCTCTTTTATTTAAGAGCTCTAATGCCCCCATAACACTTTTGTCAGAAGACAAGATAGGCACAACAGCAATGTTTTTTGTTATAAATCCACTTTTTTTATCGATCTTTTTACAAAAATTTTCATCTTCATAGGGACTATTACTTATTTTTGGTTCACCACTTTTTACACACTGACCAACAACACCTTCCTCAGCACTTAAGATGATCTTGTGTGTGCCTTCAGCTACGATGGTCCATAGCATGCTGAGTTTTTTATTATATATAAATATTGAACAGCGCTCAACATTAAGAACCTCTTTCAAATACTTGGTAATCAAAGGCAAACCTATCTCAAGAGAGGGGTTGTCCAGAAGTTCACGACCAAATTGAGCCAACTGCTGATAAGAAGCTACATGTTTCATCTTTAATTCCTAAAAAAATTGGCCCTGGTTTTCATTTTCCAGGGGTTTTCGGCGCTCTTTTGCCAACCAGTCTTGCAGTAACTTTTCCGTCACTTTACTTAAACTCATTTTGTAACGTTTACGAGAGTATTTCATCGCTTCATCCCATGTCTTTCGGTCGATCACTAAAGAACGGGTCACTTCATCTTTTGGTTTCACATATATTCCTAATTTTATATAGTTTATTATATAGTAAATTCCATATATTTTCAAGAGAAAAAGATGTCAAAATGCCTACTTTTAGGCATTTGCAGAAGTTTTTAAGGTATCGGTTTTTAGAGATGCTCTTAAGTGATTGTTTTTTGTGGTTTTAAGGTTAACACAGAGATCTCACTAGGTGCAAAAACACGTACAGGTGGACCCCAATATCCTGTCCCACGGCTTACAAAAATCTGCTTGCCTTGAGTGACCTGATGAAGACCCGCTAGAAATGGCTGTTGTAGCATGACTAAAAAGCCAAAAGGAAAGATTTGTCCACCATGGGTGTGACCACTTAACATAAGGTCATAATCTATCTCTGAGACGATCTCAATACTTTTAGGTTGGTGAGATAATAAAAGTGTAGGTATTGTGTGATCTACATTTTTAAAAGCTTTAGCTGTGTCCACTAACATAGTTTTAAAACGTATAGATTGGAGGTCGTTTAGCCCAACAAGGTTGATACTGTTGTGCCCATCGCTGATGATGACACTCTCATTTAGGAGTGCTTTAATGTTGAGTTGGGGCATATAATCGGCTATATCTTTTGCACCGTGATAGTACTCATGGTTACCCAACACAAAATAGGTCCCATAGGTAGAGACTAACTCTTTTAGCGGTGACAAGTCCTCTTTTGCATCTTCGATCTTTCTGTCTACCAAGTCTCCAGTGATCACAATAATGTCAGGTTTCAGGGCATTAATACGCGCGACACACTCTTGTAAAAACACTTTACCAATGGTGTTTCCAATATGGACATCACTTAACTGAACTACCCGTAATGATTCAAATCCCAACTCTTTAATAAAGATATCAACCTTGTTTAACTCTGGACGTTTTATACCTCCAACGAGACCTTTAAGCAGGTAAGAGAAAGCCAGCACCAACATCGTGACATCAAAGGCTATTTTCATAAACTTTCTACGACCTTGGTCAAATGGGATTCGCTCTGCTGTAGTATGGATAAGATCATAAAGCAAGGTAATGAAAAAGAGAGAGACGGTGATAGCTACAGAGAGGCTGAGTATGTAAAAAAGTGTAGGGGACTCAACAATAGGGTGAAATAGCATCTGTACTACAAAAAACAGTTCTGCTACAAAGAGCAGAGACAAAACAGGCAAAACCACCTTAGTCAAGTCAAAATGGAGACGTTTGAAAAGACGTTTATAGATATAACTGTTCATTAAGTACATGACCCCTATAAAAGCTAGAGGAAAAAGTGTAGTGCTCATCGCTCATGTACTTCGTAAGGGATCTGTTCACTGTCCATATATTCTAGAAATTGTTTAAAGTAGTCACTTGTAAGATCTTTGTCATAAGAGGCGATAGAGATCTCTACATTTGCTTTTTCATCGACAAACATTGGCAGAGATGAACACTCTACATCATCTGGCATTGTTTTCATAAGCTTTATAAAGCGCTCCTCGCTGCATTTGGCTAGGAAACTTTGACGGTAAAGTGTACTGTTTTCTGGTAAAAAACGTCTTATAGCCTCTTTAACCATAGGGTGGGCCATCTCTGGAAAACCGGGTACAAAAAAGTAACGTTTTTCAAGATAAAATCCTGACATATTGTTTACAGGATTGTGAAGCAGTCCAGCATTTTCTGGAAGGTCTGACATCTCTATACGGTTAGGGAATGCTGCTTCGCCAAAACGCTCTACGATATCATTTTCAAACTTCTTATGACGCACAAGTGGCTTTGATGTAAAGACCTTCGCGGCAATCGCCCGTGTCAAGTCATCGGGCGTAGAGCCTATACCACCAAAACAGAACATCACCGCCTTTTCATCAGACATAACCCGTCTGAAACTACTCTCTATCAGTGCACTATCATCTTTAATGATCTCTATACAAAAAGGGAGATGTCCTTTAGCTGAGAGTGCCTGTTTGATAAAGGCAGCATGTTTGTCTTGACGACGTCCATTTAAGATCTCTGAGCCAATAATAACAACATAGATATGCAGATCAGACATAGTTACACTCCAAACATTATTTATTCTTATAATTATAGATTAGTTTTCATCTATAGTATGTAAAAAAGTTATATAGTGTTTAAATATATAGACTACTAAATTAAAAGGCAAAAAATGTTTGAGTTTGACACCCTCGCCACTCTTTTTGAACATATAGACAAAAATATAAAAACGCCATCTTATCTTAATTATAGAAACAATGCCCGTTGGAATAGCCTCGAGAAAACAGAGTTTGTGAGGCATGTACAACAGCTCTCTTTAGCCTTTAGTGCTGTGGGTGTCAAGCAGGGGACTACGATAGGCATTATGGCGCCATCATCTCCCTTTTGGTTGATGGTTGACTTCTCTTTACAGAGACTGGGTGCCATTTCTGTTCCTATCTTTACCAATATCGCTTCTGAAAACTTACAGTATGAGATAGAAGATGCAGATATACATTATCTGTTTATTACTGACGTGGCAGTGGATACTGTACTGGAGAATGTCATACACAAGATGCGATGTGTAGTGCTCAAAGATCTTGTGTTAAAAAACGATTATCCCAATGTTTTTAGCTGGGAAGACTTTTTAGAGTCAGCTCAGGGAAATATACTTGAGTACGTCACTGTCAAACCAACAGACACGGCTACTATTGTCTATACCAGTGGTTCTACCGGTCAGC
>JALWKG010000156.1 GCA_027081565.1 Helicobacteraceae bacterium | reverse complement strand
TAAAGGTATAACTAGAGGGTATAGCAACACTCAGGAGTGCGTACTGAGGGGTAGCATTCATCGCAATGGCATCAGAGATGTTGACCAACATGGATTTGTAAGCGATTTGAGTAAGAGACATCCAACTGCGTTTGAAATGGACATTTTCGCAAAAGGCATCATTACTATAGACACGCTGATCTATAATGGCACCATCATCACCTATACGGTCACTATGTGCCGAGAAAAGTTTTATAAAATAGCTTTCAGCATTCACATTAAGATCTTTTTTACTGTATTTTAACAAATAATTCTCGGATTAGTACAACATTTACCAGCTGCGTGAGGAATTAAGTCCCAATTAACCCCTTTAACAATAAAATAGACCAAAACATAAACTAACCAAGGCCCATAATGCAAAACTCTATTTCTAAAATGTTTGGCAGTATAAAGACTCTTATCACGCTTCTTATCATACTTTCATTTTTATTGCTACTTACTATTGTGAGTGAGTACACCTCTTTTTTCAAATTACAAAATTTACAAAATGAAAAAGAGATTGCTACTACGGTGTATAATTTGGATCGCAGTGATCTTGACCTTGCCAACATACAATTTCGTGGAAAAAACACTTTATTACGTCATGAAGGAAATGCTTTAAAAGGCTATTATGAGTACGATTATATCAACAACTTTTCTAAAAAGAACAACTACCATAACGACCTGACCAAATTGCAAAATGCTATAAACATCTTCAACAAAGCAGCAGGTGATTGGTTTACACAAGAGTCTCTAAGTGAAGAACAACAACAAGAGTACAGTGATACATTCGCTGAAGCCTACCAATACCTAATGCAACAGATCAATACTCTTATTGTCAAAAATTTCGCTTTTGAAAAACAGCGCTTTCAGATCCAACTTGCACTTTCAGCTGTGATCTTTTTATTACTTATTATTTTATACTTTATGAGTTCAAGCCGTTTTAAAATTGTCCAAAATGATTTTAATGCATTAGCACACTCAGATATTGATGATACGCCTACCTTTTCAACTATAGAAGCAGAAGCAGTCTCTAAACATTTAAATCACTCGACAAAAAGTGCTCCTGCTAAAAACCCAGCTTATACTGACAAACTTACCGGTATCAACAGCTACAAAGGGTTTATAAACGAATATAATTCTAAAAAGAACCAAAAACTGGATAACTACACTGCTGTCTGTGTTTTTGCTATTGACAAACTTTCAGAGATAGAGATGCAGTATGGTGAAGCGTTCAGTGCAGTTGTCATTGAGAAGGTAGGTTTTATGATGTCTTTGTATAGTCAACGCAACGATATTATAGGACGTACCGACCGTAACCAGTTTGCTATTTTTATCTCGCGTCAGGATAAGACAAGTGCTATCAATGATTGTGAATTGATCCGTAAAAGTATAGAGGAAACTCCTTTTAAAAGTCCAGATGGCAAAAGTGTCAAGGTCACCTTAAGTGGTGGCTTTGTTCAAAAAATGATGACCCAACCTCTTAATGAAGTGATGAGTAAAGCTAAGAAAGTACTTTCAATGTCTATTCAACATGGTGGTAATCGTATTGCTCAACTGCGTGACAAAAGTACTGCTTTAAAATAGTATATATATCATAGTAGCTAATTGCTACCAATATACCCATTCCACCTTTCCAAGCCTCTAAATAGAGCCTCTTTAGCCCTTCTCTTTTTAGCTTTAATCTTAACCACGCCAATTAACGCTATAATCGCCTTTTATTATGGACACTTCCAATTGATCACATCATACATCTATGTGATGAGTTGGAAGTGCTTTTCGAACACTCTATCACTCTATTGAAGGACGGTTAATGAATATTACTATTCATACTTATGATGCAGTTATTGTTGGTGCGGGTCTTGCTGGTAATGCAGCAGCGCGTGAACTACAAAAAGCTGGCAAAAAAGTTGCAGTTATCACAAAGCTACATCCACTACGCTCGCACTCAGGTGCAGCTCAAGGTGGTGTTAATGCCGCATTTAGCGACGAAGACAGTGTTGAACTACACGAATTTGACACAGTAAAGGGTTCTGACTACTTGGCAGACCAGGATGCTGTTGAGTTCATGTGTCAAAACGCTCCAGAGACCATTCGCTGGGCTGAACGTATGGGTGCCGTCTTCTCTCGCCAGGAGAACGGTATGATCGCACAGCGTCCATTTGGTGGTCAGTCATCTCCACGTGCATGTTACGCAAAAGACCGTACTGGTCTTACTCTTTTACAAACAATGTATGAGCAAGCCTTCCGTGAAGGTGTTGAGTACTGGGATGAGTGGTATGCTGCTGACATCCTTTATGAAGATGGTAAAGCTTATGGTGTTGTAGCCTTCAACATCCGTAACATGGAAAAAGTTATCATCAATGCAAAGTCTGTTCTTTTTGCAACGGGTGGTTACGCACGTTCGTTCAAGATCAACTCTAATGCACATGCAAACACAGGTGACGGTCTAAGTATCGTTGCACGCCACGGTCTTCCACTAGAGGACATGGAGTTTGTTCAGTTTCACCCATCTGGTCTTTCAGGTAACGGTGTACTGATTTCTGAAGCAGCGCGTGGTGAGGGTGGACAACTGTTCAACTCTGAAGGCGAACGTTTTATGACAAAGTATGCACCAAACGCGATGGAACTTGCTTCTCGTGACGTTGTTGCACGTGCCATCATCCAAGAGATCCGTGAAGGTCGTGGTGTTGGTCCTCGTAAGGACGCTGTGTTTATTAACTTAACGCACCTTGGTGCTGACCTTATTATGGAGCGTCTGCCTGAACTACGTGATCTCGCGATTACATTCCTCGGTCTTGACATGATTAAAGAGCCTATTCTTATCTCTGCGACAGCACACTACTCTATGGGGGGTATCCCTTGTGACATCGACGGACATGTTCGTAAAAACAACACCGAGTTTGTAGAAGGGTTCTACGCTGCTGGTGAATGTTCTTGCGTTAGTGTTCACGGTGCCAACCGTTTGGGTGCAAACTCAGTTCTTGAAGCGATGCTTTTTGGACGTTTTGTTGGTAAATCTATGGTTAAAGACATCGATAATATCGAGCTAAAAGTCGCGACTGAAAAAGATGCTGAGCGTATGATCGCTGAGATGGAGTGGGTTCTAACTAACAACGGTACAGAACGTGTTCCACATCTACGTCATGAACTTCAGCAAGGTATGACTGATAATGCCGGTGTTTTCCGTACAGAAGAGACACTTAAACTACAAGTCGAAAATGTTAAAGCACTCCGCAAGCGTTATAAAAATATCCGCATAGATGACAAGTCTAAGATCTTCAATACGGAACTTCAAGAAGCTATCGAGTTTGGTCATATGCTTGACTATTCACTCTTTATTGTCGAGTCTGCATTAGCACGTAAGGAGAGCCGTGGTGCTCACTACCGTGAGGACTATGACACACGTGATGATGAGAACTTTCTTAAGCACACAATGGCTTATATGGATGACAATGGCGAAATTACGCTTGACTACATGGATGTCGTTCTTGGCAAACATGAGCTTAAAGCTAGAACATACTAAGGAGACGAGATGGATAATAATTCAATCACAACAAAAGATGTCACATTTAAAGTTTTTCGTTTCAACTCTGAGACCGACTATCTGCCTGTGTACAAAGAGTACAAGATGGAAGTTACTTCAGAAGAGGTCGTTCTTGACATTTTAGATCGCATAAAATGGGACATTGATGGTTCTTTCTCTTACAGAAGAAGTTGTCGTCATGGTATCTGTGGTGCATGTGCTATTCAAGTCAATGGTAAAGCGACACTGGCATGTAAAGTAAACCTACATGAGCTCACAGAGACTTTTGGAAATGAGCTTACTATAGAGCCGCAGAGTACAAAGCGTGCAGTCAAAGATATGATCATTGATAAGGGAGACTTCTGGGAAAAACATGCTGCTGTGAAGCCGTACCTTGACAGTCATATAGAAGAACATCCAGATATGGAGTGTATGGTCTCTATAGAAGAGAACGACCGTATTATGGAAGCTGACCTTTGTATCCAGTGTGGTGCCTGTCACTATGCGTGTCCAGTTGTAGAGATCAACGAACACTTTATCGGACCGGCAGCATTTGTTAAAGCATACCGTTTCGAAGCAGATGTTCGTGATGAGTCACACATTGAACGTCTTGAGACTGTAGCACTTCCAGACCAAGGTGTTTGGGACTGTGTTAAATGTTTCGAGTGTGCTGAAGCATGTCCAAAAGAGATCAATCCTATAGAGAAGATCACTTCTCTTCACCAGATGATCTTTAAAGACAAGGTTTACAAAAATGGTGTGGCTGAGCGTCATGCTGTTGGTTTTGCTCACTCTATCAAAAAGCATGGTCTTCTTGATGAGGGTCAGTTGGTACTTTATTCTGAGGGTCCAAGTATTGTTAAACACATACCTGTTGCACTTCAGATGTTCAAAAAAGGCAAGATCGTTATGCCTTGGAACATGCCAAAATCAGATAACCTTGATGAGATTCAAAAACTCATTAAGTCATCTTCAACAACGAAATATTAGGAGTCAGTATGTCTAAATTAAAATATGCACTATTTACAGGATGTACAGCCAAAGAGTC
>JALWKG010000155.1 GCA_027081565.1 Helicobacteraceae bacterium | reverse complement strand
GATCAAAAGTGACAAAAACAGTGCGTTAAAAGGCCACATATCCAAGTTTGACAACTGGACACCAGAAAGTGACAGTGACCTTAAGATCGATACTGAAGATATGAAAAAAGCGTATGATGAACTAGAGTCTACGCTAAAAGCATCGCTCCACCTTGCTTATGAACGTATTAAAGTGTACCACGAAAAGCAACTGCCAAAATCGTGGTTTGATACAGAAGCCAATGGTACGATACTGGGTCAAAAAGTGACAGCAGTTGACAGTGCAGGTCTCTATATTCCCGGTGGAAAAGCGGCGTATCCTTCGTCACTGCTTATGAATGTTATCCCGGCACAGGTAGCAGGTGTTGAGCAGATCGTGGTCTGTACACCGACACCGGACAACGAGCCAAACGCACTTCTTCTGGCCGCTTGTCACCTCTGTGGTGTGAGTGAAGTCTACAAGGTTGGTGGTGCTTCTGCGATCGCGGCTATGGCGTACGGTACAGAGACCATTCCTAAAGTAGATGTCATCACTGGACCGGGTAATATTTTTGTAGCGACAGCTAAAAAGATGGTCTTTGGTGAAGTCAACATCGACATGATCGCAGGTCCTAGTGAGATCGGTGTCTTGGCAGATGATAGCGCCAACCCTAATCACTTGGCCATAGACCTGCTTTCTCAAGCAGAACATGACGAGATGGCGTCATCTATTATGATCACGCCATCACTGAAGTTGGCCCAAGAGGTACAAGTCGAGATCGAGCAGTGGTTACTAAAACTGCCACGTCAAGAGATCGCACGTAAGTCCATAGAAGAGCGTGGTGCTATTATCGTCACGGAGACGATGGATGAAGCGGTAAAATTGATGAACGAGATCGCTCCGGAGCACTTGGAAGTGGCGACGAACAGCCCGTTTGAGCTTTTACCTAGCATTAAACATGCGGGTGCGATCTTCTTGGGTCACAACACTCCTGAAGCTATCGGTGATTATGTTGCAGGTCCTAACCACACCTTACCAACAGGCGGTACTGCAAAGTTCTACTCTCCACTTGGTGTTGAGAACTTTATGAAAAAGTCGTCGATCATCGCTTTTTCAAACGCTGCCATTAACGAAATCGGCGAAGCCTGTGCACAGATCGCCAACACTGAAGGCTTAACAGCACACGAGCAGTCCGTTCGTGTACGTATGAAGTAGCACTTGCTACTACATCGACTGCACTGCTTCTCTTGGGGGCAGTGTTTTCATCTCTCTTTTTTAAATGCCTTTAATATCATAGAAAGCAAAATCTTTATCTTTAGTCTATGTAGTTGTTTCTCTACTTTTTAGAAGAACGTTGCCTCTCTCTTAGCAGCATACGGAGATATATATGCTCTTGACTGTAAAAGTTTAGAGGTATATAATAAAACTATAGCTAATAAGAGAGGGTGTAAAGATGAAACCTGTTTATTTGCAGATCGCACGAAATGCCATAGCAGAGCGTATTTTTGAAAAAGAGATTCTTGACAGAGAGGCACTGATAGCTGAAAATCCTGAACTGGGACAAGAGGGTGCAACCTTTGTAACACTGACACTTCATGGTGCACTTAGAGGCTGTATAGGTTCTCTAGTGGCACATCGCATACTTATTGATGACATTATTGACAACGCCCGTTCGGCGGCATTTAGAGATCCGCGTTTTATGCCACTGACCTTGGTAGAGTTTGATGAGATGCAGGTAGAAGTCTCACTTCTGACATCTCCGCAGATACTGAAATACAGTACTGCTGCTGATCTTAAAGCCAAGGTACAACCAGGCGTGGATGGTGTGGTGTTGTCATCAGCAGGACGACGTGCGACTTTCCTGCCTCAAGTTTGGGAGGATCTTCCAAATTTTGAGGCGTTTTTCAGCCATCTCTGCCAAAAGGCAGGATTGCGTGGCAACTGTCTTGAAGAACATCCACAGATCGAGCTTTACAGGGTTGAGAAGATCAAGGAGGGAGATGATGTCTAGAAGAGAAAGTGCTGTTTCTGGGCAGTTCTATCCAGCTGTGTGCAGTGAAATAGAGCAGTATATAGTGCGTTTTAATACGCTGTTACAAGAAAATGAGTTTGACCCCAATACGATCACCCTAGTGCCCAAGGCGATCATCGTACCCCATGCCGGTTATCTCTACAGCGGGTTTACTGCCAATATCGCATTTGAAACAGTGGCACAGAAACGATCGACAGTAAGACGCGTTGTGGTGATCGGTCCTAGTCACCGTGTCTATGTCAAGGATGCTTCTATTGCTCTTTATAGCCAGTATACTTCACCATGTGGAGACTTGAAGATCGATCTCGAAGGCAGTAATGCACTAATGGAACGTTTTAGCTTCCTTCACTTTCAGCCCGACGCCCATCATGAACATTCGACCGAGGTACAGATGCCTTTTATAAGACACTATTTTCCTGAGGCTGAAGTAGTGGAGGTCGTTTATGGAGACCTTGAACCTCATTTACTCGCTACACTCATTGATGAACTGTTGCCTGAGCCTGAAACCTTGGTGGTCATCAGTACAGATCTGAGCCACTTTCATACACAGCAAGAAGCAAAGCGTCTGGACAGTCGATGTATAGAAGGGATGGCGCAGCTTGAGTTGGGGCTGCTGGAGCAGGGATGTGAAGCCTGTGGGATCATTGGCGTTAAAGCAGTGGTGACTTCGGCCAACCGAGCAGGACTCAAAAGTCTGGTACTTGACTATCACACGAGTGGTGATATAACAGGAGACAAGCAGAGTGTGGTGGGTTATGTCTCTTGTCTTGTGGGGTAAGGAGTTACTATGTCTGAAGCAGCATGGTTAAGCAAACGTCTTGAAAGTGGAAAAGTACTTTGTCAGGCCTGTGCCCAGTCGTGCAAGCTTGATGAAGGTGAATACGGTATTTGTGGTGTTCGAAAAGTAGAGAATGGTACGTTGAGACTGTTGGTCTATGCTCTGGCAGCCGCGGTCAATGTAGACCCGGTCGAGAAAAAACCGATGTTCCACTTTTTACCACAGAGCCGTGCCTTCTCAGTGGGTACGGTAGGCTGTAACTTTGCCTGCAAGTTCTGTCAAAATGCCGATATCTCCCAGTACCCTCAAGAACATGCTCACCAATTGCTGGGTCAGGAGCTACCACCGGAGCGTATTGTCGCCTTGGCGGAAGAGCATGGATGCCGTGCGATAGCTTACACCTACAATGAACCCATCGTCTTTTTCGAGTACACGTATGACACAGCAAAATTGGCACATGAGCGGGGGCTGAAAAACATCTATGTGACCAGTGGTTATGAGACTAAAAAGGCGATCGACCTGTTGGCACCTTACATCGACGGCATGAACATCGACATCAAGGCCTTTAGCAATACTTTTTATGAAGAGATATGTGGTGCCAAACTCAAGCCGGTGCTCGAAGCGGTCAAGTATGCTCATGAAAAAGGGATCTGGATCGAGATCACCACACTGCTGATCCCGGGAAAAAATGATTCGGACAAAGAGATCCGTGATATCGCCCGTTTTATTGCTGACCTCGATACATCTATCCCCTGGCACCTCTCGGCCTTTCATCCGACCTACAAGATGACTGATGTTGAACGTACTCCGGCTACTACTTTGAGAAGAGCTTATAAGATCGCACAGGAGGAGGGGCTAATGTACGTCTATGTTGGCAATATTGACGATGAAGACCATGCGTCCACCTACTGCCCATCTTGTCAGGAACGGGTCATCGACCGCAGTGGATATATTGGTCAGTATGTAAGCAATATGCTTGATGCACAGGGCCACTGTCGCCATTGCGGTTACCAACTTGAAGGAGTGTGGTTTTAAGACTTTTGCGTATATTGTTCACAAAAAAGGCCTTGCTATTAGAAATTTGAATTGTAATTTTTATAAAACTGATCTGCTGTCAAGGTAAATAAAATAATATATTTTCCCTATTACATAAGTTTTAAAACTTGCATAACATATAAGATTATTGTATGATACTGGCAATTTGAAATTACGTACAACGTACAGGAGAAAGTTATGTTACACCCAGCAACAGCGCATTTTGCGATTGTCTTACCTATAGTGGCTTCAGTCTTTGGACTTATCTATCTTTTTACCCGCAGTGAAGGAATGTCCAAGATCTCTTCTCGTGTTATGCTTTTTGCAGCACTTGGTGTCATCGCTGCATGGTACACTGGTTCTCAGGCAGGTCCGGATGCCTATCCTCTTTTAAGTGATGAAGGTCAACGTGAGCTTTTAGAGCATAAAGCACTAGGCCTTTATTTGGCAATAGCATTTGGTATTATCGCTCTTATCAAACTGGTAGGTTGTAAACTTAACAAGTTCGTTGTAGAAGCGGTAGCCATCGTTTTACTTTTAGGTGCTACTGCAGCAGTACTAAACCAAGGTAAAGATGGTGGTGAGCTGACTTATGAATATGGCGCCGGTGTTGATAAACACGCAGATGGCTTAGACTGCCTTGAAAATCCGGACGACTACATTGAAGAGGAAGAATAACTCTTTAACAAACTGGCATATTAAATTAATCTAATTTCTTCAGTTTAATGGCATATTTTCTTCTAATTAGGAGTAAAATTGTCCTTAAACTTAACACAAGCTGTTTTTCCCCATCTATCAAATTTTTATCACTTTTGTACCCAT
>JALWKG010000154.1 GCA_027081565.1 Helicobacteraceae bacterium | reverse complement strand
TTGAGTCAACTGAAAACAACACAACAAAGACCAACTAATTACAAGCTCACCGTAAGGTGAGACATTTATCTATAATTCCCGAACATTACGTTTGGGCTTACCCCGTTGCACCTTATATTATAGACATCCCACATTTATTTTTTACGATACTGGGTACCACTCTTTATAAAAAATGACTTTCAACACCGTAATTGCATCTCTTATATTGATACCTTAACTGACACTAAGAGCATGAGCTCAGATGATTTTGTTATTTTTGTAGATAAGTTATATTTAATTCAGATAATAATCATCTGCGATAATAGCTTCAGGAACAGGTTCCGCTTCTATGAGATTTAAAATATTTATCTCAATGTTTCTCGAGATAGCCGTTATTGGAATATCAGTTGGGCGATTTTCAAAAGGATCCTGCAAGTGTTCTGCTGCCTTTTCTAAAAGAAAAAATGGTGCAGCGATGACAATAATCAGCGCAATCTCCCAATCATGCCCAAGGTTTGCAAGAGAGATAGAGATAAACCCCAAAAAGAGGTAGATAGTGAGGTGGTGATAATATTGATACTCTGTAGGAAAGACCGTATTTTTAATGCGCTCAGCCTGTCCCATAGAGGCGATCAGTCGTACTATGGTGTTATCGATCTGTATCTTTTCATAAGTATCCAGACTCAAGGCTTCTAAATCTTGCATCTGTTTTTTCATCAAAAGCAGCGGTGCATGTCCAGTATCTTGGACTGCAGAAAATTCTGAAGGGTCAAGATATTTTTTCATCTCCTCTTGCAGCGCTTGTTTTCTTAGCATAGTAGCAACTGCTGAGACCCAGACAATATGACGTTTTGCCATTTTTTCTACACGTACTTTTTCACTTTTTTTACTAAAAGATTGAAGTTGTAAGACGAGGCTTCGAGAGTCATTGACGATGCTTCCCCAGATCATCCGTGCTTCCCACCATCTGTCATAAGCTTGAGCCAAACGAAAAGAGAGAATAAGTGAGATCGCCGTTCCCAACAGTGCCGAAATAGAGATCGGTATCTCTGGAAACGCTACAAATTTATGTATAATTATGCTTACAACCGTAAAAATAGTAACAAATATCATCTCACTTTTCGCCGTTGTAAAAAGATACCTGACTGGTATACTGTTTGCTAAAATCATAAAATTTCACCTCAAAATATTTGCTTTGGTTGTTAAATAGCTATCATACTATAAGTTACCAAACACACCTGCTTTGAGCGCTTTATTCACCCACTAACAAAACATTTACCAGACTTTGAGTATAATCGCATAAATACATAGAAACAATTGAATACATTTTCAATATCTAAAACTAGGCAGAATTTATGATCGCTTATGAGAGCATTAAACCTTTTTTATTTAAACTCGAACCTGAGACTGCTCACCACTTGGCCGAGTACTTTCTTCGTGGTGCCAATGTCTGCCCTTCTGCTTATAACTACTGGATCAACAAACACTTTGTTGCTGACAAGAGCTTAGAACAAGAGCTTTTTGGTCGTACTTTTTTGAACCCTGTAGGCCTTGGCGCTGGTTTTGACAAAAACGCGACCATGATCCGCAGTATGCAGGCAATGGGCTTTGGTTTTACTGAGATCGGTACGATCACACCTAAGCCTCAAGCCGGTAACCCTAAACCTCGTATGTTCCGTCATATCGAAGAGAAAACCATCCAAAATGCCATGGGCTTTAACAACGATGGCCTCCTCAAGATCCAAGGGCGTCTTAAAGAGCGTTTTCCATTCACAACCCCTATCGGTGTGAACATCGGTAAAAACAAAGCTACCAGTGAAAAAGATGCCATCAACGACTACACTACACTCATCAAGGCGCTGCACAACCTTGGCGACTATATGGTCATCAACATCTCTTCACCTAACACTCCCGGACTACGTGACCTACAAAACGAAGCCTTTATCTCGGCACTATTTGCAGAAGCTAAAGCGATCACTGACAAGCCTATTTTACTTAAAATAGCACCCGACATGGAGATCTCTGACGCAGTTGATCTTACTGCTATGGCCGTTGAAAAAGGTGCAGATGGCATCATCGCAACCAACACTACCATCGACTACTCTTTAGTGCCTAATCCTAAAGATATCGGTGGACTCAGCGGTGCCATCCTTTCAGACAAAAGTTTTGCTATTTTCGATGCTATTGCTAAAGAGCTTTATGGCAAGACCACACTTATTTCGGTAGGTGGAATTTCTACTGCTGAAGATGCCTATCGTCGTATTAAAGCGGGTGCATCTCTTGTGCAGATCCTTTCGGGTCTCATCTTCGAAGGTCCGGAACTTGTGGGCAATGTTAACCGTGGTCTTATCGAACTTATAAAAGCAGATGGTTTTGAGAACATCACCGAAGCCATAGGCTCAGCGCGATAATGCGTTTTTTTGCACTACTATTTTTAATTTCAGGAGCCTTAATGGCATCAAGTCTACCTCACTATGAAACCAAAACCCTAAAAAATGGGCTTGAAGTCGTTGTCATCCCGATGCACAACAACACACAGGTCATCTCTACTGACATCTTCTACAAGGTAGGAAGTCGCAACGAAGTGATGGGCAAGACAGGCATTGCGCACATGCTTGAGCACATGAACTTTAAGTCCACTAAAAACCTCGATGCAGGTCAATTTGATACAGAGGTCAAGAGTGTCGGTGGTGTGAGTAACGCATCTACCGGTTTTGACTACACCCACTACTTCATTAAGTCTAGCAGTAAAAACCTGACCAAGTCACTCTCTCTTTTTGCAGAACTGATGCAAAATCTTAATCTTAAAGATGAAGAGTTCCAGCCAGAGCGTGACGTCGTCACTGAAGAGCGTCGTTGGAGAACAGACAACAATCCACTGGGCTTTTTGTACTTTCGTATGTTCAACAATGCCTATATCTACCACTCATATCACTGGACACCAATAGGCTTTATGAATGACATTAGAACATGGGATATTGAGGACATTCGCTCTTTTCACAAGACCTACTACCAGCCACAAAATGCCATCTTGATCGTCACTGGCGACATCGAACCTAAATTAGCATTTGAGCAGGCTGAAAAAGAGTTTGGTAGTATTAAAAACAGTACAGACATCCCTAAGGTGAAGTTTGTAGAGCCTAAACAAGATGGTCCTAAACGTGTTACCATCTATAAAGAGAGTGAAGTAGAGATGATCGCCATCACTTTTCACATCCCTAACTTTTTAGATGAAGACCAGCCTAAACTCTCTGCCATCTCTGAGATGCTAAGTGCAGGTAAAAGTTCTCGTCTCTACGAAACATTGGTAGATGAAAAGCAGATGGTCAACCAGATCTACGCTTACAACATGGAGAACATCGATGCAGGTCTTTTTATATTCCTCGCGGCCTGTAACCCTGGTGTCAAAGCAGAAGATGTTGAAAAAGAGCTCATTGCACAGATAGAGCGTATCAAAAAAGATGATGTCACCAAAGTGGAACTGGAAAAAGTAAAGATCAGTACAAAAGCTGACTTTGTCTTCTCTCTAGACAGCTCCTCTGAAGTGGCCAACCTTTTTGGTGGCTACCTTGCCCGTGGTTCTGTAGAGCCACTACTTAAGTACGAAGATGCTATTAACGCACTTAAAGCCTCTGACATTAAAGAAGTAGCTAACAAGTACTTTGACTTTAGCCAGTCAACAACAGTAATTTTACGTAAAGAAGAAGGAAGTAAATAATGACAAAAGTAACTGGTGCAACCACTGCACTTATCACCCCTTTTAAAAATGGTAAATTAGACGAGCAATGTTATGCTGATCTTATCAGACGTCAGATTGCTAACGGGATGGACGCCATCTGTCCAGTAGGTACAACAGGTGAGAGTGCAACACTTACTCATGACGAGCACAAACGTTGTATTGAGATTGCTGTTGAAGTGTGTAAAGGTACAAGCTGTAAAGTACTGGCAGGTTCAGGTTCTAACGCAACAGCTGAGGCGATCGAGCTTGCTATTCATGCTCAAAAGTCTGGTGTTGATGCTATCTTCTCAGTGAGCCCGTACTACAACAAGCCTTCTCAAGAAGGTCTTTACCAGCACTATAAAGCCATTGCTAACGCAGTGCCAGACTTGGGTATGATGCTTTACAATGTACCGGGACGTACTATGGTCGACATCTCTGCTGACACCGCTATCCGTCTTTATGATGACTGTGAGAACATCTATGGTATCAAAGAGGCAACAGGTTCTTTAGAGCGTACGGTTGAGCTTCTTTCTCGCCGTCCTGACTTTGCAGTACTCAGTGGTGATGATGCCATTGACTTCCCTATCTTGGCAAACGGTGGTGCGGGTTCAACTTCTGTAACATCAAACCTTCTGCCTGACCTTAAGTCAGAGATGGTCCATAAAGCACTCGAGGGTGACTTTAAAGGTTCTAAAGCGCTCAACGATATGCTTTACCCTATCAACAGTGTGATGTTCTGTGAGGCCAACCCTATCCCTGTAAAAGCAGCGATGTATATAGCTGGTCTTATTGATACTTTGGAGTACAGACTTCCTCTACTTGCACCAAGTACAGAGAACATGAAGAAGATCGAAGAAGTGATGAAAAACTACAATATTAAAGGAATGAAGTAATGCAAGGAAAAACTCTATTTGTAAGCGGTGGAACA
>JALWKG010000153.1 GCA_027081565.1 Helicobacteraceae bacterium | reverse complement strand
ATATTACACAAATAAAAGTAACTAGTGATTAAAAGTTTCGTTATTCTTAAAATAAATGATACAGAGAGAACCTCACCCCCTCCAAAGCGGTGATAGGCTATAATCGCGCGAAATATGCAGAGGTGTACATGTTAGAGATTATTGAACTTCTTTTTTTAGGTGCTGCTGTCGGAACACTCTCGGGTTTCTTTGGTGTTGGCGGAGGTACTATTTTGGTACCGGCACTGCTCTTGATGGGTTATGACATGAAAGTGGCTATCGGTATTTCAGTGGTGCAGATGGTCTTCAGTTCTATCTATGGCTCATACTTGAACCTTAAAAAAGGGACGCTCGACACGAAGATGGTCGCGATGATCGGTGCGGGTGGTTTTGCCGGTGCACTTTTGAGTCCCTACATCATTCAAACCCTTCCTACCGAAGTTTTGGAGTGGATTTTCCTCTCTTTTGTACTCTTTGCTTTAGCCCGTATGTTTTTTAAGACCAAAGAACATCAAGACGAACGCAGTGCTCATCCGATTATACTGCTGAGCATCGGTGTTGTCTTGGGTGCTTTTGCTATCTCAATTGGGGTAGGGGGTTCTATACTCCTTGTGCCTATTTTGGTAGGCTTTTTACATGTTCCTCTTAAAAAGGCTGTTTCTGCAGGACTCTTTTTTGTGGTTTTCTCTTCACTTTCAGGTTTCATTGGTCTTAGCATCGCAGGTGGCATAGACTACCAAAGCGGTGTTATCATCGGTCTCGCCTCTTTAGTGGGTGTTGCTGGTGGTATCTGGCTTAAACATCATGTACATGATACACATCACAGGTTGGCACTGATGCTCTTTTACATCAGTGTTGCATCATATATACTTTATAGATTGGTAGGTTAAAATGGATAAAATCAAAATCACAGGCGCACGCGAAAATAACTTAAAAAACATCTCTTTAGAGGTGCCTAAAAACAAACTAGTTGTCTGTACCGGTTTGAGTGGTAGCGGTAAGTCAACCTTGGCTTTTGGTACACTTTATGCAGAGGGACAACGTCGTTATTTAGAGAGCCTCTCGAGTTATGCCCGTCAGTTTTTGGACCGTATTGGTCAACCTGATGTGGACAAGATCGAGGGTTTGACTCCTGCCATCGCGATAGACCAAAAGACCACCTCTAAAAACCCCCGTTCTACCGTAGGAACGATTACCGAGATCTATGACTACTTACGTCTTCTTTACGCCCGTATTGGTGTGCAACACTGTCACCTGTGTGGAAAAGAGATCTCACAAATGTCTGCCTCAGACATCATCGATCAGGTTGCCAAACTTCCTGTAGGGGCGAAGGTCGTTATCTTGGCACCGCTGATCCGTGAGAAAAAGGGAACTTTCCATGACCTTTTTGAGTCACTGCGCCATAAGGGTTATGTTCGTGCCATGATCAACGGCGTGATGACCCGTTTGGATGAAGAGATAGAACTCTCTAAAACCAAAAAACATACTATTAAAGTGGTCATCGACCGTATTGTTATTAAAGAGGACAACCAAGAGCGTATCGCCCAGGATGTTGAGAAGGCACTTAAAGAGAGTTATGGTGAAGTGGAACTGGAGTTTTTAAACAATGAAGAGATGGGCTACAAAGACCGCATCATTCACTACTCGGAACACAATGCCTGTTTTGACTGTAAAGTAAGTTTCGAGCCTTTAGAACCTCTGACTTTTTCATTTAACTCACCTAAGGGTGCCTGTACAGAGTGTGATGGTCTGGGACTGCGTTATGCACTTGACCAAGACAAGATCGTAGATGTGGACTTGCCTATAGAGAAGGGTGGAGTGAAGATCATTTATGGTTTTAACAAAGGGTACTACTTCACCTTTTTGAAAGGGATGTGTAAACAAAATGGTATCGACATCACCGTACCGTTTGGTGAGTTGGAAGAGCATCATAAAAAAGCCATTTTGCATGGTGCTATTGATGAAGTGGAATTTGAGTGGAAAAACCATCCTATCAAACGTACTTGGCCGGGGATCATCCGTATCGCATACGACATGTTTAAAGATGAAAAAGAGCTTCAAGACTACATGAGTGAAAAGACCTGTAACGTCTGTAATGGAAACCGTCTGCGCCGTGAATCTTTAGCAGTTGATGTAGCAGGTAAAAAGATCTTTGAGGTCATAGAACTGCCTATTGAAAAAAGTTACAACTGGTTCAAAGATGAAAAGAACTTTGACTTTATGAGTGCTCAAGACAAAATGATCTCTACGCCGATCTTAAATGAGATCCGTGAACGTCTCTTCTTTTTATATGACGTTGGTTTGGGTTACATCACGCTTGATCGTGACGCGCGCTCTATCAGTGGTGGTGAAGCACAACGTATTCGCATCGCTTCTCAGATTGGGTCTGGTCTTACGGGTGTTATGTATGTTTTAGATGAGCCAAGTATTGGTCTGCATGAGAGAGATACACTTAAACTCATCAGAACCCTGCGTTCACTGCAAGAAAAAGGCAACACCGTCATCGTCGTTGAACATGACAAAGAGACTATTGACAATGCCGACTACATCATCGACATTGGTCCGGGTGCGGGCAAGTTCGGTGGAGAAGTTGTTTTTGCGGGAACACGTAAACAGTTGGAAAAAGCAAAAACAGTGACAGCAGACTATCTCTCTGGTCGTAAGATGATAGAGTACTTTTACCGTCGTCCTCAAGAGAACTGGTTAGAGATTAACAATGTTAATATTAATAATATTGAAAAATTATCTACTAAAATTCCACTACAAAACTTTGTCTGTGTGACAGGGGTCAGTGGTAGTGGTAAAAGCTCACTCATCTTACAGACACTCCTTCCTAATGCGCGTGAACTGTTAAACCATGCCCGTAAGGTCAACAAGATCGCGGGTGTCGAGATCAACGGTCTGGAGCAACTTGACAAGGTGATCTACTTAGACCAAAGCCCTATAGGTCGTACACCACGCTCTAATCCAGCGACTTACACCGGTGTTATGGATGAGATACGTAACCTATTTGCCAAGACTAAAGAGTCTAACATTAGAGGTTACACTGCTTCACGTTACAGCTTTAATGTGAAGGGTGGGCGCTGTGAGAAGTGTCAAGGTGAGGGCGAGATCAAGATCGAGATGCACTTCTTGCCGGACGTTCAGGTGAAGTGTGATGCCTGTCATGGTACCCGTTACAATGCACAGACCCTTGAGATACAGTACAAAGGTAAAAGCATCTCGGATGTTTTGAGTATGAGTGTCGAGGAGGCCTTTAACTTCTTCGAGCCGATCCCTAAGATACACATCAAACTCAAAACCCTTGTTGATGTTGGTCTGGGTTATATCACACTTGGTCAAAATGCTGTCACACTCTCGGGTGGTGAAGCACAGCGTATTAAGCTGGGTAAAGAGTTGGGGCGTAAAGACACGGGGCGTACACTTTATATCTTGGATGAGCCTACAACAGGACTTCACTTTGCAGATGTAGACCGTCTTACAGGTGTGCTCCATCACTTTGTGGAACTCGGAAACTCTGTCTTGGTCATCGAACATAACTTAGACATGGTGAAAAATGCTGATTACATTATCGACATGGGCCCTGAAGGGGGCTCTGGCGGTGGTCAGATCGTTGCTGTGGGTACACCAGAAGAGGTTGCGGCTTCTCATAAAGAGACCGGTTCATACACAGGTGAATATTTACAGACAGAATTGGCACTGCACAAAAAATAGATGATCAGTTATACCCTTAACGACATTAGGTCGATGACCTCAGAAGCCTTTTTCAAAAGAGGTTCTGACTACTACTCAGAGCAACGTTCCAGCATAAGAGATTTCGAGATGGTGGCCAGTGATCTTATGGTCATCTCTGCGGTGACTAAGGGCAGTAGCAACTATGTACAGAGTATCTCCGTTATGCGTGATGAGATGGGTCAGGTCAAACTTAAGGGACGTTGTTCCTGTCCTGTAGGGCGTGAGTGCAAACATGTAGTCTCTAGTGCCTTGACCTTTATGGTAGAACATAACTTTCTCTCTCTCAAGTCAAAACCAAAGGTCAGTGAAGGCGAGGCTTGGTTAGAGGCTTTAGAAGCAACACTTACTTCACCTTCTGAACGAAAATCAATTCTTATTTATAGACTCTCTCCTACTACTGAATCAGGAAAGATGCAACTTGTTTTCTACCGTGCCCGCCTGCTGAAAAAAGGTGGTTATGGCAAACAAAACCGCATAGAGTACCACCAACTCATGAGCAGTTATAACAGTCGAGACTTTTTAAGTGAGACAGACAAAGAGATCTTGGACCTTTTTGGTGCTTTGGAGTCACGGGTCAACCGTGTGGCATATATAGAGGGTGAACTTGGTGGGTTGCTCCTTCAAAAGATGGTCGCCACGGGTAATGCCTACTGGCACGGTAATCGTAATACAGCACTTAGTTTTGGAGAACGACTTCAGAGTACATTAACATGGCAAGAGGGTGGACGAGAGTCCAAATTAGAGCTAGAACTTCCTAAACATGTTGAAGTGCTGGCAACACAGCCTCCTTTTTATGTGGATGTCAAAAAACATACTGTGGGTCGTTTAGAGCTAGAAGGTATGGATGAAAAGCATTTGCCTCTCATTCTAAAAGCCCCCGCTATAAAAAATACAGAGATCCAGGACTTCACCTTAGCTGCACTCACTAT
>JALWKG010000152.1 GCA_027081565.1 Helicobacteraceae bacterium | reverse complement strand
AGACCAGAATGGGTAGAAGCTAAACCCAAAAAATTTGCATGGTTTCTTGGACTAATTTTAGGTGCTGTCATGAGCTACTATATTGTGTTTGATGTGATTTCATTAACTCGATTAAGTATCTGCTTGGTCTGTTTGACACTTTTGTATTTGGAGTCAGCTTTTGGCATTTGTCTGGGGTGTTTAATATATCACAAGCTTAATATCACGCTAACTAATTGTTCAGGTGGTGTATGTGATACTTCATTTAAACCTTTATATGGAAAGAATAGGGCTATTACATTACTGATTTTTATTGCACTTTTTGTCGCTGGATTTTATGCCTTGCAAGCATACAAGTATACAAGTATACAGATATGACCGAAGTCATCATACTAAAAGCTAGCTAAACAGGATACTGTTTAGTAAATAAATCAAGGTTGAATCAAAAACCTAGGAACTTTATGGACAGGTATTACTATACCTTCTTCTCTCCAAAATCAACGCTGATTGATCAACTTTCTCGCTTCACGCATCGGGTCAGTAATGCTTTTACGGATCCAGTCTTGGTCCATCCACTCTTGAGGACGTACTTCGATACCTTGAACCAAGACACCAAAGTGGAGGTGGTCTCCCATGGCATAACCACTACGACCTGTTTTGGCAATGGTCTCTTTAGAACGGATCGTGTCACCCTCTTTGACCATCAAGGTTGAACAGTGACCGTAAATCGTGTAAAGTCCTAAACCGTGATACAGTACCGGCATATTTCCATAAATACCGTTCTCCTCCGCAAAAGCGACCACCGCAGGGTTTTGTGTTTTGATCGGAGACATGGCATTACTTGCCAAGTCAAGACCCAAGTGATAAGCCTCAGAGATCTCTTCACCCTTATAAGAGTAGATACGGTGGTCTCCAAACTGTGCCACGACCTGACCATTTTTAAGTGGATACATCTTTTTGATCGGCAAGTTGTTGATCATCTTGTCACTCACCTTAGAGGTGATCTCATGGATTACCTCTTCATTATTGTGACGCATCTCTTCGTTCACATACTTGAAACGCTCAATGATGTCAGCATTGTCATCAACACCATAAGCATATGCCAGTTCAGAGACCTTACCGTTTAAAAAACGGTCACTCAGCTTGATGTGAGAAGTCTTGTATCTTTTGTTGTAAGGGATCACAGGAACTGATGACTTCGCAACATTTCCAGCACTGTCTTTAGCGATGATCGTTGCACGGAAAGTCTCTTCTGTTACAGGCCAAGCGATCAAAGTCACATAATAACCCTCTTTATAAAAGGGCTGCGCTTTAAAACGTTTGCCAAAGTTCGTCTCAATATAAAACTCTTCCATGTTGTTGTCTTCAGCTTTAAAGACAACAACTGCAGAGCCACCCTTGATAATGCGATAAGAAGAGGCGATAGTAGAGATGTAAGGACGTTTTTTATCCACCTGCAGTGTCACCTTTTTACTGGCGCTGTTACCCGCCATAAAGTTCCACTTACTTGCATCTGTAGCTTCAACACTCACAGTTACTTCACTATTTTTCAGAGCGTAGGCACGTTTTGGTGTTTTAAGCTCTAAGGTCTGAGAACCTGCCGGTGCTACAAACATCTCATCTGCTAGCACAAAGCTCTCTTCACCACTTTTTAGGGTTACCTTGTACGCAGTCAAACCACTCGCATCATCGATCTTGATCTTTAGTGGCGCACGCAGGTTCCAAAAGCCACTATTTTCTATGACGATATTTGGCTTATCCCGCTCGAACATCGCAGAGTTGTAAAGATAGATCACCCCGCCTATTATTGCTAAAAAGATGGCTGTTGCCATCATTGAACCAAAGTTTGATTTTTTTCTCATCTGAATTCCTCTTGTATTATAGTTTCTAAGACATCATATACACTGTCCAAGTCTTTATCGTTCACATCAAAACCTGCAGCGTGAAAATGCCCGCCACCGCCAAAGTTTTTTGCCATCTCTTCTACATCTAAGTCTCCACGAGAACGCAGAGAACCTTTGATCTTTCCATCACGGTTTTCTCTAAGCATAACAGCAAGTTCTACATGTGGCAGTCCCATACTCTCTTCCAAGGCAGCTTCACAGTCCACCTCGCGACCACCGCTCTGCGCCATCATCTCCTGGGTCACTCTATGCACGACTACCCGTGCCTCATGAAGAAGATACATCTGCTCAAACATCAGACCTTTAAGACGCAGCGCGGCTAGAGAATTTTGATGAAACAGTGCATTGGCACAGGCTTGTATGTCTGCTTTTGCTGCTGTTAAAGCTGCTGCCATCTCAAAACTTCTCACATCCGTCTTGGCTCCTAAAAAGCCATGCGAATCATCTAAAAGTCCCGCGTAGAGTGCCGTTGCCATCTTAGGATTGATCTTGATACCACGCTCTTCAAAGGCGTTGAAAAGTACCTGAGTGGTGCTGATAGCCTTAGTCTCTATGAGATTGATCTGACCATAGGCCTCGTTACTTTTGTGATGGTCTACGTTGATCAGGGGCACTGTCACCTCAACACCAAGACGTTTGTAAGCACCACAGTCAAAACTGATGGCCAAATCTGCCTGAGTGGGAAATTGATGCCGAATTTTATCAAACCACGGTAAAAATGCCAAACGGTGGTTGATGTGTTTGGTAACACAAAAAAGTGTCACCCTCTTTTCCAAACGCATAAGGTGGGTATACATCGCTGATGCTGCGCCCAAAGAATCTGCGTCAGGGTTGATATGTGCGATCAGCACGATGTGTTTTGCCCCCGCTATCGCTTCAAACAAAAGGATTTAGTTCACTTTCATAGAGAGATCGATCCAGTTGGCTTGATGGATCAAAGCTCCAGAGCTAATGGCATCAACACCTGTTTTGGCATAGGACTCTATGGTCTCTAAAGAGATATTGCCACTGGCTTCTAAAAGAACATTGCTATGGTGCTCTTTTTTATAAACAACCACCTCTTGAAGTTGTTCCGGCGTCATATTGTCACACATAACGATATCAGCACCAACAGCCATAAATATTTTTGCTTGCTCAAAGGTCTCAGCTTCTATCTCTATTTTAGAAGTAAACGGGATCTTCTGACGGGCCTCTCTCATAAAAGCATCCAAGTCATCGATGGTCTTGAGATGGGTGTCTTTTAACATCAAGCAGTCATCAAGGCCCATTCTATGATTTACTGCGCCACCACAACGGGTTGCATACTTTTCAAACACTCTCAATTTTGGACGGGTCTTTCTTGTGTCAAGCAGACGCGTTCCGTAAGGTGCTACCAAATCTACAAACTTGGCAGTCAAAGTTGCAATGGAAGAGGCATGAAGTAACATGTTAAGCAGAGTACGTTCACAACGCAACAGTGTATGAGAGTCACTCTCCACCACGGCGATCAGCTCACCTTTTACAAAAGCTTCACTGTCATTTTTATGCCAAGTAATAAAAAGGTCCTCCTCTTTTGCCAAGACATCACAGTAGGCTGCACCCGCTAACACACCATCACTTTTAGCGATGATGTTGGCTGAGGCAGCTTCTGTTTTAAAGACCAGGGCATAAAGATCGCCTCTGCCAACGTCTTCTGCCAATGCTTCAAGTACAAACTGCTTCATTAAAGTGCCATCATTCTGTCTAGTGCGATCTTCGCCCACTTCTGGGTGTCATCATCTACAAAGATCTCGTTTAGAGGTTCTTCGTCTTCTATAGATTTTAACGTCAAGTAGAGATCTTCCAATGTCGTCTCGTTCATCGTAGGACACTCCGGCTTGGTTGATGAAAGTACATAAGTGTTGTCAGGGCGCAGACGGTTAACAAGGTTAAACTCTGTTCCTACTGCCACCTTCTGATCAGGATCAAGATCAGCGATGTATTTAATGAGTTGGGAGGTCGAACCCACAAAGTCAGAAGCATCACAAACAGCAGGATCACATTCAGGATGGGTCACGATCTTAATACCGGGGAATTTTTTACGATAAAAGTTGATGTCATCAACATTGAAAAGCTGGTGTACAGCACAAAAACCGTTGTAACAGATAATGTCAGCAGAAGCCAAGTCACTGTCTTCACCGATCACTGCAGATTTAAGTTCCATCTGGTTGGCGATGTTTTGCCCTAGACATCGGTCAGGTACAAAAAGGATCTTTTTACCCTCTTTAAGCGCATTGGTAATGATTACTTTGGCATTTGAACTGGTACAGACCATGCCACCCATCTTTCCAACCTTCGCCTTAACATCAGCATTGGAGTTAATGTAAGTAATAGGCAGGATGTTCTCTTCTGCAATACCGTCAGCCACCATAGCCTTGACCGCATCATCATAATAGAGAGAGTCAATCATACGCGCCATTGAACAGCAGGCCAGTTTTGGCATCACCACACGTTTTTCAGGACTTAAGACCTTAACACTTTGGCCCATAAATGCTACCCCACAAAAGAGTACAAACTTAGAGTCATCTGCCATCGTCTTTTTAGCCAACTCCAGTGAGTCACCCGTAATGTCACCCATTTCAAAGACCTCATCACGCTGATAAAAATGCGCCACCACTGTGACGTCTAACTTCTTTTTTAGTGCTGTTATCTTCTCTTTGAGTTCTTCTGTTGTGTAGTTCACACCGTGTCCTTGCGCCTAATCTAGTTTCATACTATATAGGGATATTAATTTCGCGATTATATCAAA
>JALWKG010000151.1 GCA_027081565.1 Helicobacteraceae bacterium | reverse complement strand
GGTAGAGATAGAAGTCATTGCACTTTGTGACTAATCGCTTGATTTTGTGGACTGTTTGAAAGTCCTAATTTCAATTATATAGTTGTATTAGTTTCGTCACTCCAGACTTGATCTGGAGTCTACTCCTTGTAGTTCGTTGTTTTTAAACTTCTTTGAACTTTGAACATTAAAACTTGATCTTGCTGCCCCTTTCTTTTTTTGACTCGACAAAAAAAGAAACAAAAAAACCGCTCGCAACGGCTTCGAGCCCGATAGCTATCGGGTACCATCCTTCCACTCTATTTCCATCTAAAAACAGTTAACTCGCCCTTGGCTCAAACAGAACTGTTTTCTTAACGATAGAAATAGAGTTCCAGTCTGCTCTGCAGGGGTTGCGAAAAGAGCAAAGCGGTGACGCATCGATTAATGTGAAAGCATTCGCTTTCATCCCCATTTCAACTTCAACAAACTCTCAACAATAACAACTGGAGCCGTAGCAGTATAAAGAACGATGGTTTCATTGCTTTAGCTTGAAAGTTACTATTACTCAATAACAGCGTCTCTCTCTCTTTTCCTAAAAATTATCTCTCTGACGCGACAGAGAGAAAAAGTTTAGCCCGCCACAGTACAAACTTGCAAGGAAATCATTAATCAAGTAAAAATAGAAAAGGTCTAGTTCCAGACAGTTAATATTGATTAGGAAGTTTACAAACAAATAACAGCCACTACATACAGAACAAAAATTAAAAACCCTCCATTGATATACATCAACACCCTCTTCACCCACAAAAAGTAAAATACCCCAACAAAAAAGGAAGCCGTATGTCTGAACCAAAACTCAACAAACGAGAACGATATAAAGCCCAGATGACACCCTATGACTTCTATGCAGAGTTTGAGACACTGGACTTTGAAAGTCTGAGTGAGGGGGAACGCTTTTATTTGCAGGACTATGGTATCTTCAACACAGAGTTTCTTGAAGATGAGTTTACTCTGCGTATACGTGTGCCAGGCGGACGTATTTCAGTAGAGGATTTCAAAGCTATTGCTGAGGTGGTCTCCGAGTATGATCTTACGGTTATACTTACAGTCAGAGGCGGTATGCAGCTCCATGATATTGAAGCTGAGGACATTCTGGACATCCATAAACGTATTAATGCACTGGGTGTGACGACCTGGCAAAGTTTTGGTGACAATGTTCGCAACATCGTTACAGATCCGTATGAAGGTAGAGGTGTTTATAGTGAGTTGGAGGTCTATCCGCTCATTGAGAAGATGCAGGACTATATCATACAAAACCCGCGATATGTCGGAATGCTGCCACGTCGTGTGAGTATTGGTATCTCTGGAAATCGGGCGAATGTCGTCTCATTCTTTGCTAATGATATCTATTTTGCACTGGCTCAAAAAGATGAAGAACTTGGCTTTAACGTCTACATGGGCGGAAAGAACTCTGAAGTGGCACGGAGTGCTAATATTTTTTTAAAGTATGAAGAGGTCTTTGACTTCTATAAAGCTTTTTTGGAGACTTTTTACAAAAGAGGATCCAGATTCTCCCGCTCTAAGACCAGACTGTTCTACCTCATAGAAGAGATCGGGATACAACAGCTGAGAAGTTATATAGAAAAGGAGTATGATCGTTCTTTTGAGACTGCTGGTAAGTTACAGCTTGATAAAGCGAAGTTTGGAAGTTTTGAGCAACTAAATGATGGTACCTTCGCCTACCGCTATCAGACCAATTTCTCCAGACTTAAGGCAGATGAGATCCTGCGTGTCGCTGACTTTGCACAGAAAAGTGATGCTGAGATCCGTTTTGGGATCGACCAAAACATCTATCTGCTGGGTCTTAAAGAGCAGGCGGTGCCTTTTGAACATACGATGGAGAACTCAACGGTTTTGACCTGTGCGGGCAACCTTTGTCCCTACGCTGTCTGGAGTATCAAAGACGACACGGAGTACCTGCCGCTCGAGAAGATCGAAGAACATCAGATTCACATAGGCTTTTCAGGTTGTGCCAAAGGGTGTGGCCGTCACCAACATACGGACATTGGTCTCATCGGTCTCAAGACCAGCCATTTTGGCGACACCGAGGGCGGGGCACGGGTACACTTGGGTGCAGAACACTCTGATGGTGCCTCGACTGCCCGTATGCTCTTTTCGATGGTTCCTTTTGTGCATCTGAAAAAGCTCATATCTGTGATCATAGAGCTCTATGAGCAGAGCAGTTATGATGATTTTGAGTCATATGCCAAACACGAGCTTAACCATTTTTCCATAGAGTTCCTCTCTCTGTGGTACCTGTTCAACATCAAGCATCAGACAGTAGTAAAACTTCCAGAGGCGGTAAACAAGGATTTTATAAGCGAACTGGAGCTTCTAAAGGAGCAATTTGTAGAGATAGAGATGCTTGAACTGGTCGAGACCCATTTCAGAGATGCTATCTCAGCATTGGCTAAAGAGCTTTGGACTGTAGCCGGTAAAGATCCTAATTACAAACCGCCGATAGAGCGCAATGTGTTTCGTTAGTTTAGAAAATGTATAATCTCGCTATGATAAAAAACATACTGTTTATTCTGGTGCTACTGTTCTATACTGGCTGTGAGTTTGATCTTTTTAATGATAAAAAAGTGGAACAACTGCAAGATGAAAATATGAAGCTAAAGGCTCATAAAGAGGCGGAAGCAACACAGTTAAAGTATAAAAACTCTTTAGTAAAGATCGAAAAATCTCAAGAACTCGAGCAGTTGAAACTTGAAAGTGAACTTAAAAAAGTGCAACTTGAGAACTCTAAAGAGCTAGAGAAGATCGCTTTGGAAAATGCACTTAAAAAAGAGCAGATAGAGAAAGAGAAAGCTTTAGAACTTGAGGTCCTGCGCCAAAAAACAGCTTTAGCGGAAGCAGAGAAGGCTTTGGAACTCAAAAAATACCTTTTTGCAGTCTTAGCACTTATCATCATCATTATTGCTTTTTTTATCTATTACTATTTGAAACGAAAACGTGAAGACAAACTGATCGCTTACAATGACAACTTAAAAAAGTATTTTCGTTACAAAGAGAGTGAGACCCGTACGCGTATTGCAGAAAAAGTTTTAGATACGATTGCAGAAGGTAAACTCTCTAAAGAAGATCAGGCAAATCTTATAAAGGCTATCTCTGCCTCAGAAGCATTAGATGAGCAGATGACACCTAACGAGATAGAAAATATAGAAGTAGAGATGATAGAAACAAGACAAGATGACAAAACGTAAGTAAGCGTAAAGAACTTTTTGGTATAATTCGCCAACTTTTACTCAGAGTGACCTGTTTACTCTGACAAAGACTAAAAGAGTACTTTATGAACTCTTGGTGTCGGAGAAGGCTTTTGCCTTCTCTTTACAGGCTTGACCTGATCATTGCAAATGTTAACTTTTTTGACCTGCCTTGTGTATGTTCATAGAGTCTTGTGATGATGAGTTTAGTACTGACACTAAGCGTTTTTAGAGGACTCTTAACTAAAACAAGGAAACATATATGTACGCAATCATTAAAAATGGTGGTAAGCAGTATAAGGTTCAAGAGGGCGATATTCTTCTTCTTGACAAAATGGACCTAGCTGCAAATGAGACTGTAGAGATCAAAGAAGTTCTAGCTGTAAACGCTGGTGAGCTTGTTGTTGGAGCACCTTTTGTAGAAGGCGCTGTAGTAACTGCAGAAGTAATCAACGAAGGTCGTGCTAAAAAAGTTATTATCTTCAAAAAGCGTCGTCGTAAAGATTCAAAAGTTAAACGTGGTTTCCGTCGTGATTTTACTCGCGTTCGTATCACTAAAATCGCTGCATAAGCACAATTAAAGTAGGAGAAAGACATGGCACACAAAAAAGGTCAAGGTAGTACTCAGAATAATCGTGACTCAGCAGGTCGTCGATTAGGTGTTAAGAAGTTTGGTGGTGAGACAGTACGTGCAGGTAACATTGTTATCCGTCAACGTGGAACAAAAGTTCACCCAGGTAAAAACATGGGAATGGGTAAAGATCATACACTTTACGCTCTTGTAGATGGTGTTGTTGTTTTCGAAAGAAAAGACAAAAACCGTAAACAAGTTTCTATCGTTCCAGCTGCATAAGTAGCTTTTGACCCCGCTTGTCGGGGTCACCTCTTTTTTAACCTCTTAACAAATATTTAATACTGTATTTTTTCTTTTCAAATGTATAATGTTAAATATTTATTTGACGTTCCAGTTTAGTTACTGGCCGTCATTCCTGCGAAGGCAGGAATCAACAAATTATAATAGTCTGATTGTTTTGACTCGTGGATTTCTGCCTTTGCAGGAGTGATGAAGAGCTTTGGACTTAGTAACGAAATTGATATTTCGATATTCATAAGATCTCAGAGTAGGTCACCAAAAGGAACAAACATGTTTACAGACAAAGTAACACTCACAGTATCATCAGGAAGAGGCGGCCAAGGCTGTGTGGCATTTCGTCGCGAAAAATTTGTAACCAATGGTGGACCAAACGGTGGTGACGGTGGAAAAGGTGGGGATGTCTACTTTAGAGTAGATAACAACACGCATACGCTCTCAGGTTTTAAAGGAACTAAAAACCTTAAAGCTGAAAATGGACGTCCTGGTGAGGGCTCTCGTATGACAGGTAAGTCAGGCAAGCCACTAATCGTGACTGTTCCTCCTGGAACAC
>JALWKG010000150.1 GCA_027081565.1 Helicobacteraceae bacterium | reverse complement strand
GCAAAAGTGCAAATACATTGCCGTCACCATTGAAACCTGGATCATCAGTAGTATTGGTGTTTCTTGAATCATAGACGATAGAACTGTCTATTTTCTTTAATTGCAGAAAAAGTGGGATGTTACAAAACATCTCTGGATCTTCATAATTCGCTTCATTTGGCTCTTCTTGAAAAAGTGTGGCACCAAAGGCGAGGTGAGAGTCTTCTTTAAGATCAACATTATGACAATGCAGACAGTCTTTACCCTGAAAATGGGCACCACTGACACGTCCACTTTCACTGGAACACCCGGCCAATAAGAGAAAAAGAAGTGTAAAAAAAAGGTTCAAATATTTCGGGCTCATGGGGTTCCATTTGTTTTATTAATGGTAATTTAATCGTAGTTCGTGTTAATCTAAGCTAAATCTCTAAGTTTAATTATAAAAAAAACTGATACTATAGTTGGAATTTAGTGACAAACATGAGTGTGTTGCGATGCTAAAGACGAAGGATATACATGAAAATAATAACAACAATAACCCTTTCTATGATGGCAATTATATTGCTGACTTCCGGTTGTGGAAGTGACATAGAAGAGGGAGAGGCAAGTAAAACAAGTACACTAGACCTTAGCTGTGCTGAGGACTATTTTGATGCAAGTATCTCATCTGTATTGGGTAGTTGTGTCTCTTGTCACAGTAGTGAGGGTGTTGCGAAGTCAACACGTTTGGTTTTTAAAGAACCATTGAACAATAATAAAGATGAAAATTATAAAATATTAAAAAGTTTTATTGATAAAACAGACACCCTGATCATAGATAAAGGCACCAACACTGTTTCTCATGGTGGTGGTGAACAACTGACAGGAAGTTCTATTATAAAGATAGAGACTTTTACAGACTACCTTAAAGGTCGTAAGGTCTGTGTTGCTGATCCAGACGTAGGCAGTATAAAAGCCAGTTCGATTAGTCTCATGAGTCCAGAACAGACACTTCGTAGTGCTTCGTTTAAACTGCAAGGTCAAGCACCAAGCAGCAGTGAAGTCACAAATGTCTCTAGTATTGAGGCTATAGATGCTGTTTTAGATGCTTACATGGAAAGTGATGTCTTTTATGAGTGGTTGTATCAGAATTTTAATGATATGTTGTTGACTGACTTTTATACACCAGGTAGAGACGGAGAGAATCTTTTAAGTAAAACTGACTTTCCTAATAAAGCGTGGTACGATAATTATCGAGGTGATGGTGATAATCAGTTCAATAACGATGAACGCTACAGAATGTATCGTAATGTAAACTATGCGATTGCTTCAGAGCCTGTTAATTTGATGGTTCATGTAGTGAAAGAAGGACGTCCGTTTAGTGAAATTTTGACAGCAGACTATATTTTGGTAAACCCTTACTCAGCCAAGACTTATGGTTTGGACATTGATGGATTTACCTTTGATCTTGGTGATCTTAACATGACTGTTGATCAGTTTGAAGCCAAATATGACAAAACAGAATTAAGAGAGGTCAAACTACCGGGGATTCCTCATGCAGGTGTTTTAACAACGATTACATATTTAAATCGTATTCCTTCTACCAACACCAATCTTGATCGTGCCCGTTCGGCTAAGACACAGTTGTACTTTTTTGACACAGATATCTTAGGACTTTCAAACCGTCCTATTAATTCTGTAGATGTTATAGGTAACTCTGCGACATGGACCAACCCTAACTGTACGGTCTGCCACAATGTCATGGAACCGATCTCTAGTACCTTTAGTAACTGGAACAATGAAGGACGTTACATGCCAGGTTGGAGAATCGACTTAGCACCATATTCACAAGAACCGGGTCTCTCTATAGATCATAAAGCACCTTCCTCTTCTGCTAACAACTTATTGCAGTGGATGACAAAAGAGATGGTCAAAGATGATCGTTTTGCAATGGCAAGTGTAAAGATGTTTGTTAAAGCGATCTTAGGTAGAGAAGCGCTTAAAAAACCGGAGACAGATGCCCTTAACTATGATGAAGCACTGCAGGCATATAACTATGAAAATGAGATCTTACAAGATATAAAATCAAAATTCGTAGCTGATAATATGAATGCAAAAGTGATTATAAAAGAGATCATCAAGTCTCCACTCTTTAGAGCAAGTGGTCTTGATAACAGTAATGAGATCTTGTCTAAGAACTTAGGTTTGGCACATCTTATAACACCGGAAGAACTTGACAGAAAGATCTATGATGTTATGGGTTACTATTGGAGTTACAGCAGATATCCAAGTAATCAGGATGTCAATGAAGAGAAAAATCGTCATAGACTTTTGAGAGAAGACAATTATAAAACCCTGTATGGTGGTATTAATTCCAAAAGTATTACACAACGTACTACAGAGTTAAATGGTATTATGGCTAATGTGCAACTTCGTATGGCCATACAGATGGGCTGTTTCCCAACAACAAGGGACTTCTATTTTGATCTTAAAGATCGTAAACTATTCCCTTATGTAACTGAGACTCAAGAACCTATTACAGATGGTTCTATCTCAGATATAAAAAAGAATATTCAGTATTTACATGAGCATATCTTAGGTGAAAAGTTAAGTATTAATGATTCAGAGATAGAGGCGACCTACAAACTCTTTTTTGACACCTATACTGAAGGTAAGGCACGTGTAGATAATGGAGAGGAAGCTCGGAATCTTCTTTACGAATGCAGTGTCTATTATAACCCTGAAACATTTGAACGCTTAAGTGATGAGGGTGATGCACAAGATGAGATCTATAATGATGATACTTATGTTATTCGTTCATGGAGTGCTGTGATCACCTACTTGTTAAGCGACTTTAAATTCGTTTATGAAAATAGTGCAGAGTAAAGGAGAAATGATGTTACGTAGAGATTTTTTAAAATATACATCGGCAGTCGCAGCAATGGCGCTCATACCTGTAGAGAGTATGGCAGCAGAATATACAGGTCCTTTGTGGGTTTTTGTTCAGGCAACTGGAGGATGGGACCCAACTTCACTTTGTGATCCTAAAGGCTATTTAGAGAGTGAGTTGGATGACAATGGCAGAGTCACAAACAGTGCCATGAATAAAAGCTATGCTAAAACAGAGATCGTTGCTAATGCTAAAGGTGTCAAATATGCACCTTTAAGCGGATCTGACGGTATAAATAACTATGACTTCTCAGAGTTTTTTGAAAACAATGCAGATGATCTATTGGTGATCAATGGTATTGATACACAGACAAACGGACATGCCTCTGGTCTAAGATATATGATGAGTGGTCGTCTTTCTGAAGGATATCCTGCACTTTCAGCTTTGATCGCAGGTATTAATATGCCGGCATCACCTTTGGCCTTTGTGACTGCCGGTGGTTATGATGAAACTGATGGTGTGGTTGCAGGAACACGTTTAGGTAACCTTAATGCTATTAATGAATTGGCATTTGTCAATAGTGAAGGGACTGCAAGTAATGATCGATATGTACCTTATAAGGATGGCGACACCATTACTTATAAACATTCATCTGTTCTTGAACGTATTAATAAAGCACGTGAAGAACGTACCAAACGGTTGATCAGTAAACAGAAACTCGCTTCGGTAGAGGCATTGGCAAAACAGTATAATTTGGCACATACCGGTTCAAATGAGTTAGCGAAGTTGGTGGAGTATCTTCCTGCGGATTTAGATACACATGAGTATAGAAATAACAATGTCTTTGGGCAGGGGCGTTTTGCGATGGCAGGTTATAAGGCTGGATTGACCTCAAGTGTCAATATTCAAACAGGTGGCTTTGATACTCACAGTGATAATGATAATCGACAAAGAATAAGTTTGGCAAGATTACTTAAAGGTGTAGAGCTTTTAAGAGAAGAGGCTATAGCTCAAGGTATTGCTGATCGTGTTATCTTTGTTATCGGAAGTGAGTTTGGACGTACGCCGGGTTATAATGATGGTAATGGTAAAGACCACTGGAGTGTCAGTTCTATGATGTTTATGGGTGCAGGTATTCGTGGTGGGCGTGTTATAGGTTCTACCACATCTCGTCATAGCGCTGAAAAGGTCAATGCAACGACGTTGGCAAAAGACAACAGCGGTATTAAGATCACTTATGCTCATGTCAATAAAGCACTTAGAAAGCTTGCAGGTATTGAGAATAATGAACTGCTTACACAGTACTATCCACTCACATCTGTGGAAGATCTGGACCTCTTCTCATAACTTCTATTTACTAGACTCTAAGGGTCTAGAGCTTTCGCTCTCCCACTATTTCTACAAAAATGTTACACTCATATTTATGAAAATATTTGAGACTGTTGTCTATTATGAGATGGTGCAGTTTTATCAAGTACGTATAAGAGAGAGAAGGAGCTGAAAAGATGAAGATAAAGAGTAGCTATTCCGTCATCATTCGTATAGTACTTTGGTTGATGATGCTGCTTGGTGGTGCTGTTGCAGCCTATGTTAACGATAGAAACAGTGCGCTTTTCTATGATCCTGCTTTTCATCTTATCATAGCCATTCTAGGGATTTTTGTGATCGCGATGGCTTTTAGAGCAGCCGGGAACGGGGGACGGGAGTTGAGCATCGGACGTGTGGGTGACCTGCCGCGACTTGAGACCAACCGTCTGGTCACCAGCGGTATTTATGGCTGTATGCGCCATCCGATGCTCTTTGGTCTGACACTGCTGCCTTTGGGG
>JALWKG010000149.1 GCA_027081565.1 Helicobacteraceae bacterium | reverse complement strand
TAAAGCACTCACCCTTGAGTACATCAAACAACATTATGACCTTAGCCCTCAAAACATAGAGATATCTCCAAAGATCATTGTTGTGCACTATACCGCTATACCTACACTTCAAGGATCTTTTGAGGCATTTAATAATGAGACCCTGCCTAGCAGCCGCTCGGACATCTCAGGCAAACACGCCAGTGCCAATGTCTCTGTAGCCTACTTAGTAGACAAAGACGGGACCATCTACCAACTTATGCCCGACAACTGGATGGGGCGCCATGTCATCGGTCTCAACTACAGCAGTATCGGAATCGAAAATGTAGGCAATTTAAAGACCTTGACCCAAAAACAGATAGCGGCCAACATCGCACTGATCAGCTACTTGAAACAGAAATATCCTGACATTAACTACCTGGTCCCCCACTCTGACTACCGCTGTTTTGAAAAACATCCTCTCTGGTTAGAAAAAGACAAAGGTTACCGCACTGAAAAAGAGGATCCGGGCGCCAATTTCATGCAAGCACTCTACCAGGCACTTCCTGACTTTAAAAAAGCACCCTGTAAATGATCCTCTCTTCCTTCCTCTATCTTTTCACGGTCGCCCTGCTAGCTTTTGTCTTGGCAAGTGTCGAAAAGATCACCAAACATAAGATCTTTACCTTTTTGCCGGCTGTCGTTTTAATTTACGCCGCGGCAATGCTCTTAGCACACCTTGGACTATGGCAAGAGAACAAAAGCATTTATCAAAGTTATAAAAATGTCAAAACAGTACTGTTACCCGCCATGCTTTTTGTGATGCTTTTACAAATAGACCTTAAAGCCTTTGTGGGGCTTGGTCGCTCACTGATCATAGCCTATGTCACCTCTGTACTCTCACTTGCATTCTCTTTTATCTTTCTCTTTTGGCTCTTTTCTCTAGACCATGATGCAGCAGGGGTCTTTGCTACCTTGGCAGGAAGTTGGACGGGTGGTACTGCCAACATGCTTGCGGTTGCAGGGGCCTTGGATGTTAAAGAGAACTTGATGGGCTACGCCCTGATCGTAGACTCCATCGACTACACACTGTGGGTCATGACACTGCTGCTGTTAGTAGGTTTTGCACCACTGTTTAACCGCTGGACAAAAGCACCCTTGCGCTTTAAAATGGTAGATGAAGTCGAGCCGTCACAACGCCAAGTTAAAAGTGTTCCGCTTGTGATACTTTTTATTTTTTCACTGCTCATCGCTTATCTTAGCAATTATCTTGCCTCTCAGCTTGGTGGTCTCTCTACTACCACATGGAGTGTTCTATTTGCTACCTTCTTTGGTCTCATCGGTTCACAGACCAAACTTAAAAAGATCGTTGGTTCAAGCGCACTTTCCAGTGCTATGTTGATGTTTCTCATCGCATTGATCGGTTCACAGGCCCACTTGCGAGGTTTTTCAGAAGTGCCACTTTACTTAGGTGTTGGTCTCCTTATCTTGCTCCTACATGCACTTATCATGGTCATCATCGCTAAAGTATTCAGACTCGACCTCTTTAGTATCGGTGTGGCCTCTCTTGCCAACATCGGTGGTGTTGCTTCTGCGCCTATCTTGGCAGCTGCCTATCACCGCTCACTTATTGGGGTGGCCGTTCTTATGGCTATTATGGGTTACATGATAGGGACCTTTGCCGGTCTTGGTATCGGTTATGTCTTACAAGGGCTTGCCTCATGAAGATCATTGCCATTACCACTGTAATAGAGAAGATCCCACTGCGTACACCGTTTATTACGGCATTAAGACGTGTAGACGCTGTTGAAAACCTACGCATCTGTATCCATACTGACAGCTATAACATCGGTTTGGGAGCCGCACCCGCCACTAAGGCTATAACTGGTGAAGACCTTAAAAGCATCGCCAACACTGTCAAAAAACATATAGCTCCGCAACTCATTGGTGAGCACTTTGAGCTCCCGATTCTTCTCTCCAAACTGCACAGCAGCTGCAAAGGTCACTCCAGTGCCAAAGCGGCCGTAGACATGGCACTTTATGACTTGGCCGCACTCTCTCTTGAACAAAACCTTGTCACCTATTTAGGTGCCCAAGCCCAAACACTGGAGAGTGTCTTGACCATCAGTCTCAAAAACCCTCAAGATATGGCTGAAGATGCACAAAAAGCGTATGCCAGAGGTTTTAGCCACTTGAAAGTGAAGGTAGGTGGTGGAGATGGCTTAGATATAGAGCGTATAGAAGCAGTACGGGCTACAGTACCACAAGCCCGCCTCCTCATAGATGCCAACCAGGCATGGGATATAGAGAGTTCTCATGCGATTATAGATGCTATAACACCACTGAACATAGAACTTATAGAACAACCTGTCATCGGCAGTGATATACAAGCACTTAAAGAGGTCACTAAAAAAAGCAGTATCCCCATCTTGGCCGATGAAGCTGTTTTTACTTTAGAAGATACTAAAAAGGTAATAGAGGAGAAAGCCTGCGACCTGATCAACATCAAACTCATGAAGTGCGGCGGTATCTCCAAAGCGATAGAGATCATAAAGTATTGCCAAACCAAAGGGGTAAAGTGTATGATGGGTTCTATGTTGGAAGGGCCTCTCTCCATCACCCTGACCGCCCAGCTTGTCATGGCTTACAGAGAGGCATTCAGCCACATAGACCTCGACAGTCCCCTACTCTACAAAAAGATCCCAACAGCAACAGGACTCAGTTTTTTCAACAACACCCTCTCTTTAGAACCTGACGACTTCTACTACTGCTACATCGTACGCTGCACCGACAACACCTACTACACCGGTGTTGCAAAGGTGTTGGACAAACGTATAGAAGAGCACAACAAGGGAAAAAACGGTGCCAAGTACACCAAAGCAAGACGCCCCGTCCATCTGGTTTATGCAGAGAAACACCGCTCTAAAAGTGCCGCTTTAAAAAGAGAGATCGTCATTAAGAAGTTAAGTCGTCTGCAAAAAGAGAAACTTGTTGCATTGCAAAATGGTTAAAGGAACGGTTGCGAGAGAAATTGCAGGATATAAACAGATACGCCCTGTTAAGGACGGCTAGAGATGTTTAAGAGTTAGGCCTCTTCAGCACGCATCTCTTCGATCTCAATCAGGATCTCGCCTGCCTCTTCTTCTTCAAGTTCACCTGTCATTGCCTCTTCGAGCATCACTTTAAACTCAGTTTTAAGCTCTTGAAGGTCATGTAATTCTTGCTTTACTTCAGCAGTAGCTGTTTTAGCGTCGTTGATCAGTTCAAAAAGATCATCGATCACATCTTCGATCTCTGGGATGATGTCGTTGTTTAAAAGGTCTATAAGTGTTTCTGTTTTTGTCATGAAAATTCCTGATGTTTAATGGGTGTATTTTAGCATACTAGAGAGCAAATGAAGATTCAAATGTCTCCTTGTGATAGTAGGGAGTTAGTACTCTTTTGCAACAATAGATTTAAGTTTTTCTAAAAATGCTTTAGGTTTTAAGACTTTGGTTAACGGCTTACCGATCTGCTTGAGATTCTCATCAAGAAAATAGATAGTTGGTGTTTTGTAAACTTTAAAACCTTCACGCCTATCATACTCAACATCTATCTCTATTGCAACAAAATGTTCTTTAACATAATTAGAGACATTTTTATCGAAGCTAATTGTCCAAGTAACCTCTTCACAACGGCTGCAATCTTCTTTTGAGAAAAAAACTATGACATCTTTATGACGCTCTTTAGCCTCTTTTATACCTGTTTTATAGTCATCCGCCCAATACATATCAGCAAAAAGCGATGTACTCAAAAAGAGTAAAATCAAAAAAATAGTTCGCTTCATCAAAAGCCTCTCTTTCTAATTAAAGTATACCACATCAAAGGTGCTATTTGGCCTCAGCTCTGACAGATTTCAGCTTCTTCATAAAGCCATCTACCGTAGAGCCTCCAACCTTCATATCACCGATCTGTTTCCCATTACTGTCTAGAAAATAGAAGGTAGGCGTTCCGTAAACATCGTATCCCTCTTTTTCATCGATATCGAGGTTCAGCTCTATCGGCACAAAGTACTTTTTAACATAATCCATGACTTCAGGCTGTGTATAAACATTTTCTTTCATCCCCTCACACACATGGCAGTTGGTCAAAGTGAACATTAACATCACGATCTTTTTCTCTTTTTTGGCCTGTTCCAAGCCGCTCTCATAATCATCTGCCCAGTTCAAATCAGCAAACAGTGTTGCACTCATAATTAATAATAGTAATAACATTTTTTTCATCAATAGTATCCTTATGGGAAATAGTTGGCGACATTATAGCATGTCAGGAAGGGGCCAACACTAGGAGCCTGTCAGATTCATGCTTGATTGGCTACAAATTCCATCTTTTTTCCGTCTTCTTCCTACCTTTTGTTAAATAGCTACGGCTATTCGCCTAAAAAGTAGAAAAAAGCTGACTAAAAAGCTAAAATCTTCGCTTCAATCAGATGAATCCGACAGACTCCTAGGTTGGCTATAACAGAGGTCTCTCTTACTTGGCTACGAGTGTAGCAGTAACATCAATGTTGTCAAAGATCATCATACTCATAAAGTTGTTGTCAATGCCAAATTCGGTACGATCAACAACCGCCGTTAGTTTGATTTTCACACCATTTTCACCCATAGAGAGCTTTTGCATCTCAAAAGTAATAGGCTTTGAAATACCATGTATAGTGACATCAGCAGTCACGGCATCATCCTCTATTTTAGTAGACTTGAAAACAATGTCTTTATACTTTACTTCATCAAAAAAGTCACTACTGAGAAGGTGATCATCACGTTTTGTATTGTC
>JALWKG010000148.1 GCA_027081565.1 Helicobacteraceae bacterium | reverse complement strand
CCTACCGAAAGCGCTCCGATTGTCTCACCATGATAAGAGTTGCTTAATGAGACAAACAGCGGACGCTCACGCCCCTCATTTTTATGATAGTGATAACTCATTTTAAGTGCCACTTCTACCGCTGAAGAGCCATTGTCCGCATAAAAACAACGTGTTAGTCCTTCAGGGGTCAGACTAACAAGCCGCTCGCTCAAACGCACGATCTGTTCATGTGTAAAACCCGCTAAAATAACATGTTCCAGGGTATCAAGCTGCTTTTTGACAGCATCATTGATATAACTGTTAGAGTGTCCAAACATATTGACCCACCACGAACTGATAGCATCAATATACTGCTTGCCTTCAAAATCCTCTAAATAGACACCTTTACCACTTTTAATAGGGATCATCGGTAGAAATTCATGATCTTTCATCTGCGTACATGGATGCCAGATCACATCTAAGTCTCTGTTGGCTATTGTCTCATTATTCATCATTTGAACCCTTTTGGTTTTTCTAATCTAATCATAGCGAAATCTCTGTTTGTAAAAAATGCGACAATCCACCTAAATTAGGGAACTTTTAGGCTCCTTTAATATAAATAAACATAAAATAAAGCAATTGATATTTTAAGGGCAAGACTACCATGATAACTTGGATGCAGAGACACCGTAAATACCTTGTAATCACCATCTGGATCTCAACTTTCGCTTTTATCGGCGCAGGTTTTGTGGGTTGGGGACAATACAGCTATGGCGATAAAGCCGGAGCCGTCGCAAAAGTAGGCGATATAGCGATCAGCCAACGTGAATGGCAACAGGCGTATAGCCGCCTTTACGGACAGTACAACAAAGTTTTTCAAGGTAATTTCGACGAAAAGCAGGCAGAAAGTTTTGGTTTAAAACAGCAGGCGATGCGTCAAGTCGTTGAACAGGCCCTCATCTTAAATTTGGCTAACAGTTATAACTTGGAGGTCACTAAAGATGAGCTTTCCAAAGTGATCATCAAGCAGGATATGTTTTTTGACAATGGTAAGTTTTCTAAAAAACTTTACATCAACGTTTTGAAGCAGAACAACCTCAATGTCACTGACTATGAAAAGGATCTACGCAACTCACTCTTAATCCAAAAAGTACTCTCTCTCTTTCAGAGTGAGCCTTTAGCTTTAGAAGAGAAGGTCATCGCCACTGCTAGTGCCATCGCAGACAAGATCGAATACAAGGTCCTAAGCAGTGCCGATGTGACACTTGACACTTCTAATGCTGCACTCAAAGCTTTTTGGCAAGCACGCCAGCAAAACTATATGAACGACCCAAGTTACACTTTAAAGATCATTGTACAAGAGCCTGTCTCTGCTGAGGCAGACGATGCTGCTATCAATGAGTACTACACGGCCAACCGTACAGACTTCACAGACGATGATGGAAAGATCTTGGACCTTGAGTTGGCAAAAGATGCTGTTGTTGCTGCACTTAATGACAAAGCGACTAATAAGCAGGCACTTCGTAGCTATATCGCTTTTAAAAAGAACAAACTTGACTCAAGTGTCAACGTAACTGAACTTACAATCTCTAAAGAGAAAAATCCATATACACCTGAGATCTTTTCTGAAGTCGCTGCACTCAACATCACCAGTCCGTACATGAAGCCACGCAAGGTTGGTAACAGCTATGTCATCATCAAACTAGAAAAGACCAACCCAGCAGTTGCGAAGTCATTTGAAGAGGCAAAACCAGCAGTCATCGCTGAGTACAAAAGTGCACAAACAGCACAGAAACTTCAAGAGTTGGCACGGAAATCTTTTGAAAACTTCTCAGGCCAGGTCAGTGAGTATATTAAGCCAGATTCAGAGGCACCTCTTGCAGGGCTTGACAGTGAAGAGCGTAAAGAGTTTGTTTCTAAACTTTTTGCTGCAACACAAAAACGTGGCATTATCAATGTCTCTGCTGACAAAGTGGTTTTATTTAAGATCCTGGATCAAAAGATAGAGCCTGCAGTAGATGCAGCCCAAGCAGAAAAAGTGGCACGTCTTAAAGCCTCTATCTTCAACGCCTCGTTGATCAAGATGCTTGAGAAGAAGTATCCTGTTGAATCATATGTAGGAGGAAACTAAGGTGCGATCAGTTTTAGCAATAGACATCGGTTCCACAAAGATCTGTGCGATTATCGCCAATATTGATTCTGAGAACAATATACAGATTACCGGGGCAGGTATTGCTAAAGCTCAAGGCCTTAAAAAGGGAAGTATAACCAACATAGAGTTGGCTTCAAAGTCTATCAAGAGTGCACTTTCTGATGCCAAGCGTGTAGCAGGAACTGATATTAAAAAAGCTACTGTCAGTATCTCTGGGGCTTATACCAAAAGTTTAATTTCTAGTGGTATTGTCAACATCCCTAACAAAGACATCTCACTTAAAGAGATCGAACGTGTTATGCGAACTTCTCTTTACAATGCCAACATCCCTAACGAATATGAGATCTTGCATACGCTGCCTTTTAACTTTAAGGTAGATGATCAAGATTATATAGAAGACCCACTTGGCATGAATGCTTCACGTCTTGAAGTAGAGACACATATCATTACAACACAAAAGTCTAACTTTCACAACCTGCGCAAAGCTGTTCGTGCTGCCGGTGTTGAAGTAGAAAATGTTGTTCTTAGTGGTTATGCTTCTGCTATTGCTGTTTTAAATGATGATGAAAAAGAGCTTGGTGTTGGTGTTGTAGACATGGGTGGCAGTACAAGTAATATCGTCATTCACTCTGGTAATGCTATACGTTTTAATGACTTTTTAGGTGTAGGTTCCAACCACATCACCAACGATCTTTCTATGGCATTGCATACCCCACTCAATGTGGCCGACAATGTCAAAATGCAGTATGGTTCACTTCATACACCTAACAATGATCTCATAGAACTGCCGATTATCGGTGATGAGAGCACTACCCATGAAGTCTCTTTGGAAGTGGTCCATAACGTTATCTATGCTCGTGTAGAAGAGACTCTGATGATCATTGCACAATCTTTGGAGAAGAGTGGACTTAAAGAGCAGATGGGTGCAGGTATTGTGCTCACCGGTGGCTTTACCAACATGGACGGTCTCCGCGAACTGGCCAGTGCTATTTTTGACAACTTGCCCGTACGTGTCGCAAAACCTATAGAGGTTGATGGTCTTTTTGACCAATTAAGAACACCTGCTTATGCAGGGGCTATTGGTCTGTTACGTTATGAGGCAAATGGTTATGCGCTATACGAAGTGGACGTCAACAAAAAGATGCGCCACTCTAAAAATGAGTTTCTAGAGCCGGTGATAACAGCACCGGAAGAAGATGAGTTAACAGGTATACCAACCATTGGTAGTCTCGAAGATCCTGCGTTACCTAGTGAAGACACTGGGACACCTATCCACACCATTCGACCAAAAAATGGACAGGAAGCAGGGACTTTCAAAAAAATCTGGAACTGGATGAGCCAGTTATTTTAACAAGGAGTGTAAGATGAGTAGTGATATGTTTACGATTGAAGAATCGACAAGACAAACAGGTGCGAGAATCGTTTCTGTCGGTGTCGGCGGCGGCGGTGGCAACATGATCGGCCATATGATCAAAGAGGGTGTCGATGGTATTGAGCTGGTAGTTGCTAACACTGATGCCCAAGTACTTGACAGTTCTATGGCCAAAACCAAGATCCAACTTGGAGACAAGTTGACTAAGGGTCTTGGTGCAGGTATGAAACCTTCTATAGGTAAAGATGCTGCTTTAGAGAGTTATGATGAACTTCGTACTGCTCTTGATGGTGCAGACATCGTCTTTATTGCTGCTGGTCTTGGTGGTGGTACTGGTACTGGTGCCGCACCTATTGTGGCACAGATCGCAAAAGAGATCGGTGCCTTGACTATTGCAGTGGTCACAAAACCTTTTAAATTTGAGGGTGGAAAACGTGCCAAGCTTGCTGAAAAAGGTCTTGAAGACCTAAAGAGTGAGTGTGACTCTATTGTTGTTATTCCCAATGATAAACTGCTTTCTATCATAGACAAGCGTTTGGGTATGCGTGAAAGTTTTAAAATCGTTGACTCTGTTTTAGCACAAGCGGTCAGTGGCACCTCTGGTGTCATCTTGTCTCATGGAGACAACGACATCAACCTTGACTTCGCAGACCTTCAGACAGTAATGTGTCATCGTGGTATGGCACTTATGGGTGTAGGTGAGCATCAAGGTGAAAATGCAGCTTATGAAGCGATCAAATCTGCTATCGAGTCACCGTTATTAGACAACATGTCTATTAACGGTGCTATGGGTGTTCTAGTACATTTCCATATGCACCCTGAGTTTCCTATGATGGAGATGACAGAAGCGATGGAAGTGGTACATGAGAGTGCAGACAGCGAAGCCGATGTTATCTTTGGTACAACAACAGATGAGAACTTGGACATAGACTACATTCGTATTACACTTGTTGCTACAGGTTTTGAAAAAGAGCTCAACCAGGGAATCAACAATGAGGCCTTTGTCTCAGAGACTCCAGTAGAACAACAAACGATGAGCTATTCACAACCGCAACGTCCTAAGATGGTGGTTGGTGGTGACTTAAGTGATGACTACCTTGACGTACCGACATATATGCGTCAGCAAAAAGACTAGCTCAGACACCTATGCACTCCTTTGACGAGGTTATGAAGGCCAAAACACTACTTGGTCTTCGAGACACTGCCTCCCTCCCTGAAATAAAATCCCGCTACAAAAACCTCATGCAAAAATGGCATCCTGACAAACACATAGATAATATTGATATGGCAACGAAAATGAGTACAGAGATCATTGAAGCCTACAAGATCATTATGG
>JALWKG010000147.1 GCA_027081565.1 Helicobacteraceae bacterium | reverse complement strand
TATGTTACAAGTATATGTAAAAAGTGTGAAGGGTTTGTGAAGAGAACTTCAATGCGTGTTACGAAGGATGATATAGTCATCTTAAGAGCAAGAGCGCTTGTCAACAGAGGAGGTTAAGAGTCCACCCTGGGGTGTTACGAAGATTTCACAGATTAAGAGCAAGAGAAAAAGATGGCGCAGCTCATCTTAACAATTCATATACAGGAAAAAGTTTCAGATTTAGTGTAAGTTGTGCTGGGCGTGAACCCGATAGCGCACTGCTGTGCGTGGAGAGGTGAACCCCAGTGCAAATCGCGCTGAAGCTGGAACTTTTTATTAGGTGTTTATCATCCAGATGGAGTGAATGTTTAGATAGTCCCAAAATGACTGCACATACTCCTCACTGATCCCCTCTTCTACCAACTGCGGCAGAAGATAGCTGTAGAGTCTCAGCCAAGTCTGGCGTGCAGCTTCATCAATACGGAAAGGAGCATGGCGCCCTACCATTTTTGCTTCGCCCCTGTTCTGTTCAAAATAGTTCGGACCGCCACTGATCTGGATCAGAAAGTCCTGTGCATGTTTCTTCGCCTCATCAAACTCATCATCATCCATAACAGGAAAAAGGTTGGCGATGTCACTCTCTCGTATCATCTCGTAATGATCATCCACAAGTTCACGAAAACGTTTTTCACCTACTTCGTAAAAAAAGCCAGGATGGGGTTTGGTGGCTGGTGGAAATTCACCTAATTTACCGGGTGTAATATTTAGCTCTAGCATCTATCTTCCTTCTTTAGGGCATCTTTATTCAACATCACGAAACTCGACTTCTGTTTCAAGGTCTTCTATGTAATCTTTATAAGGCAAGGCACCCACTATCTCGTAAGTTATCGTCTCTTTGTCTGGATCAACCACATAACTTATAGGGATAAACGGTGGTTTAAACTGCTTTGGGAACTTTCCATGTTTGTCTACGATCAGCGGCACATAATGTTTCATACGTCTCTGTACACAGGGCGTTACCAAGGTCTTGTGTACCAGTCTGTCACAGTACGGACACGGGTCTTGAACAATAACCAGCAACACCATTTTATGCTCTTTTTTTGCCTTGCTGATCGCTGTTTTATAGTCTGTCTCGTAACCTAGAAGTTTGGCAGACTTCAAGGCATCTGCAGCAAAAAGGGCAGAGAGTGTCATTAAAAGGGTAAAAATTATTTTCATGGGGTATTATAAACGATAATTACTTAGCTCCACAGCATCTTAAAAACAAGGATCTCTATGTCAGAAAAATTTGAGTTTCGCGCTGTCTTTAATCTAAGTACTATAAAGTACATTGCTGCCAACATCCACAATATCTATCCCGACTTTAAAAAAAAGCAGTTTATTGCTGAGACGTTTGAAGATTTTGAGGAGCTCAGTTTTGGAGACAGGAACAGTAAGATCACAAAGACACTTTTTCACTACCTCCCCAAATCCTACCCCGAAGCACTTACCATACTTGTAGCCTCGCTCGGTGAACCTATCAATGGAGAAGAACTTGAAGGTTATGATGGTTTTTATGTCATGCCTTTAAGCACGTACATCCGTAATTATGGGACTGCCTATTATGAGATCTCTGTAAACGCACTCATCGAAATGACTACCCGTTTTACTTCTGAGTTTGCGATACGTCTCTTTCTTGAACAAGAGGAGGAGAAAACACTAAAGCAGTTACAGTTATGTGCCACACATAAAAACTGTCATGTCCGCAGACTTGTCAGTGAAGGAACGCGACCCAGACTGCCACTGGGGTCTCGACTGCACAGCTTCATTAAAGACCCGCAACCCGTTCTAGAACTACTCGAACGCCTTAAAAATGAGCCTACCCGCCTTGTACAACGTTCCATCGCCAACAACCTCAACGACATTGCCAAAGACAATCCTGATGCCGTTGTCTCTTTTTTAACACGTTGGCAAAAAGAGAAGGTAAAAGATGTAGAGTGGATCATCAAACACGCCACACGAACACTCATAAAAGAGGGGCACCCCGGAGCACTGCGACTTCTAGGGTTTGACCCTGATATCAAGATAGCCAATGCCAGTTTAAAGGTTATGACACCCCAGGTCATCTTAGGAGAACATCTTGTTTTTGAAGTTGTCATAGATTTTAAAAACAGTGACCCTCAAAAAGTTGTTGTAGACTATCTGCTCTATTTTAAAAAGGCTAACGGCACATTAAAGCCTAAAGTCTTCAAGCTCTCCACTCAAGAGATCTCTGCTAACACACTTTTAAAACGCTCGAAAAAGCACCCTCTTAAACCTGCTACAACCCGTCAATATTATGAAGGTCTTCAAGCCGTCCAATTACAAGTCAATGGAAGATTGGTAGGAGAGCAGGTAGCATTTGAACTAAAGCTGTAAGTGCTCAATTTTAGTGCCTTCCAGAGTGAAGATACAAGTTTTATAAAGCGTCAAAGCACATGCAACACCTTACTCAGCACTGATGATCTTTACAAACGCTTCTATCTCTTTATCAATACTTTCATACTCCACCAGACTCTCTTTTAATGCTTTGGGTATCTCTTCACTGGCCGCACCAGCTAACATACCCAAGATGATTCCTCGATGTACATTGTCTCCTCCTGCGTTGGCGTTAGCTAAAACGGATGCTTCAAAATCAAAGTCATTTTTGTAAAGCAGGTACATTAACACAGGCAGTGACTGTTCCGGATAACATCCGGTGGTGAACACTGAACCTAAGATCTCATTTTCACTAAACGCTTTCACTAAAGCATCAAGGTCAACTGTTTGGTCTGAAAACTGCGTGTGGATATCCCACATCTCATCTTTAGGGATGTTTCCCGGGCCGTTATGATCGGCATAGGTTTTTGACAGCTCTTCACCACTGATCTTTGTCCGTTGTACTTTGGAAGCAGCATTTTTCAATGTAGGCATAGGTGGCTTTTTAGCTAAGAGCTCACGTAGAAGAGGAACTAAAACCGTAAGAGCCGAACTGACATTGTCTGAACGGTGGGTGATCTGTTGATGTTGCAGCGCAACACCTAACGCTTGGAAAGTAGACTTTGAGGTTAGAGACAACAGAAGCGGACGAATAATACCGCCATTAGAGGCGATCGACCAGACATTTCTCTGCTCCTCAGCACAAGCATGTGGTGGTACTCCCTTAGAGTAATTTTCAAACCACGCACGAATATAGACTTCAGTATAAGCATCTCTGTTTAATCCCGGTGTTGTTAAATAGCTGACAAAATCTTCTATGAAACGCTCTTGATTATACTTACCTTCTTTAATAACAGAACGTATCAATACACGCATAAGGTTCGCACCTACTGTGTTTTCCCCTGCTTTTAATCCATGATGGTAATGATACCGTTCATCTTTTTGGGGCATTGCATTTTTATGCTCACCAGCATGAACTGCCAACGCAATATTAAAATCATTATAGTTGGTGTCATAAAACCTAATATGCTCATGGGCGATGTCAAAAGGACGCCCTAGCTCTTTTGCTTTTGTGATGTTGGGATGATAGTTATTACCCACCATAAATGATTCAGGATGTGGATGGGGCGCATCTTCATACTTTGTAATGCCACCATCAAACCCCTCTTGTATATATTTTCGTTGGTAATACCAATGCACAGGCATCGCCATAGCATCTGCAACAAAAGCGCCCCATAAGGCATTTTTCATACGTGTAGTGTCCATAATTTGCTCCTTAAATACAAATTCCTAAATCGTACATCAGAGATCTGGTCCATCTCCATTAACAGTACACCTTATGCTATAACACTCTGTATCTTTATTTTAACAGTATTCTTTTGCACTTCTCCAGTATAGTGTAATTACTCTAAATTACTCATATGTTTATAAGGTTACACTATTTTTTACTGTGATGATTTTTGTAGAGAGTCAAGAAAGGCACAAGAAGGTGTTCATGTTTGAAAGTGGGAGGGGCGTAAGAGAAAAATATAAATAATCTTTCTCTAGGCAATACAAAACTACATCGAACTCCCGCACTTGCCTGCACCACATTTCATGGCAGGATCGGGTTCTGGTTTTTTCATATCTGAACCACATTTACCAGCCCCACACTTCATAGCGGAAGTTGCTGCAGAAGCTTTCATGGCATCGCCACATTTTCCAACACCGCATTTTTTCGTCAACATCCCTGTCTTGGAATCCCTTACACAGTCATAGACTGCTTTGGTACTACTGGCATTGGCAACACAGTCACGTCTTGGATCATCCTCTCTCATTTGAGAGGTAACGTTCTTTTTCTTTTTGACTAAGGCTGCATTACCGTCAAACATGTTAGCACCACATTTTCCTGCGCCACATTTCATACCGCCGGCGGCAGGGTTACTGTCCTTGGCACTTTCATCTCTGTTGTTACAACCTGTACTTAACACCAATAAAAGTGTTGTTATAAAAACTAATATTAATTTCATGGTCTTTTCCTTTTGTCTTTTGACATTAGGGGGACAGGGTCTGCCCCCTTGGGTGCAGCTTCACTTCCTCGCTTCGCTACGAAGTTGAAGTTGCTGTCCCCCTGCTGGAGGGTTGTCACTTTTTTATTTGATCCCATTTACGATTCTCCATTTTCCATTTCCCTTTTACGAAGTAAATACTTTGCATAGATCTCGTAGAGTAGAGGAATAATGACGAGACTCAGCACTGCAGAACTCACCACACCGCCGATCATCGGTGCTGCAATACGCTGGGTGACTTCTGAACCGACTCCGTGATTATACATAATTGGCAGTAGACCGGCTAAGATGGCGAAAACTGTCATGAGCTTAGGACGTACACGCTGTACTGCTCCCTCATAGATGGCTTCATTAAGGTGTACTAAGTTGTACTCC
>JALWKG010000146.1 GCA_027081565.1 Helicobacteraceae bacterium | reverse complement strand
ATGATGCCATGGCCTGAACAGTGTCAACGTTTTGGGCTTAAGCATGATATGTCTGAAGTGACCAATGTGGCACATAATGAAGATGGTACCTTTACGATTACAAAAGAAAACGGTGACACCATAGATGCTCTTTCTGTAGTTATTGGTACAGGTTCTACACCAAGACGTGCAGGATTTAAAGGTGAAGATGAGTTCTTTGGCCGAGGTGTCTCTACCTGTGCTACTTGTGATGGCTTTTTTTACAAAGGCAAAGAGGTTGCAGTGATCGGTGGTGGTGATACAGCACTTGAAGAGGCGATCTACCTGTCAAACATCTGTTCAAAGGTATACATAGTACACCGTCGTGATACTTTTAGAGCGGCACCAAACACTGTAGAACGTGTTATGAACACAGAAAATATAGAGTTGGTTTTAAATGCTTCAATTAATGAAGTATTTGGTGACAAGATGGGTGTGACAGGTTTGAGCGTGAAACAGCCTGAAGGCGATCGTCAGATCGATGTTCCCGGTGTCTTTACTTTTGTTGGGATGAACGTGAACAACGGTGTCCTTAAAAAAGAAGACGGCAGCTTTATTTGTGATATGAATGAGGCAGGTGAAGTGATCGTAGATCTTCGTATGAAGACATCTACACCAGGTCTTTTTGCGGCGGGAGATATCCGTATCGAGGCACCTAAACAAGTTGTAGCAGCTGCCGGTGATGGTGCTGTTGCTGGTGTTAATGTTATCCATTACGTTGACAGCGTAAAAAACAAGTAGAGAGAAGTAGATGATTAAAGCAGGTATTTATGGGGCGAGTGGACGTGTTGGACGTCTGTTGATTGAGGACATTGCTGTTACAGAGGGTATTGAAGTCTCTGTGATCCATATTCGTAAAGAGTTGAACTTTCCGTTAGCAGATGGTATTACGGTCACTAACGATGTGAGCTCTTTTTTAGAGAAGTGTGACATCGCTATTGACTTTTCACTACCAGAGGCAGCGCAGCAACTTTTCGAAGCAGCCCTTAAAAATCCTAAGCCTATTGTCTCAGGCACAACAGGTTTTGACATGCACCAACTTAACTTGCTTAAGACAGTAAGTGAGCAGATGCCGGTACTTCACGCTACAAACATGTCTTTAGGTGTAGCGATGCTCAGTAAATTGGTGAACCTAGCGGCTAAAAAGCTCGAAGGTTTCGATATTGAAGTGGTTGAGATGCACCACCGCCATAAAAAAGATGCGCCAAGCGGTACTGCGTTGACTCTGGCAGAGTCTGCAGCAGCAGGCCGTGGACTTGACCTTGATCGTGTTCGTGTAAGTGGACGTAATGGAAATATTGGCGAGCGCAGTGAAGATGAGATCGCAGTTATGGCCTTACGTGGCGGTGACATTGTTGGTCGTCATACAGTAGGTTTTTACAATGATGGTGAGTTTATAGAACTTAACCATACTGCAACCAGCCGCAATACCTTTTCCAAGGGTGCAATACGTGCGGCGCAATGGCTGATATCAAAAGAGAGCGGACTTTACAGTATCGCTGACTGTTTAGAACTGTAGAGGAAAAATAATGCGCGAAAATATCAATGAAAAATGTGCGGTAGTCGGTATCTTTAATCATGAAGAAGCATCTAAACTTGCTTACTTCTCACTCCATGCCCTTCAGCATCGCGGTCAAGAAGCCGCAGGTATTAGCTCTGGAGATGGTAAACGTCTTCACACTATTAAAGATCGTGGTCTTGTAACTCAGGTCTTTAATGAAGAGAAGTTGGAAACACTTAAAGGGCATATGGCGATTGGTCATACTCGCTACTCTACTGCAGGTGATGACTCGATCTTGGATGCGCAACCGGTACATGCAAACTACGACCTTGGACAACTCTCTATTGTTCATAATGGTAACCTTACAAACCATCAAGAAGTACGTCAAGAGCTTATTAAGCAGGGGGCGATCTTCCAGAGTTCTATGGACACTGAAAATCTTATTCACCTGATCGCTCGAAGTGAACAACTCAAACTAAAAGACCGTATTGTTGACGCAGTAAAAAAGATCGAAGGAGCATTTTCTTTAGTCTTTTTAAGCCGTTCCAAGATGTTCGCAATGCGCGATCGTTTTGGTTTTCGTCCTTTGAGTCTTGGCAAAGTGGGTGACGGTTATGTTGTTGCTTCCGAGACTTGTGCTTTTGATCTTATCGGTGCAGAGTATATTCGTGAAGTCGAGCCGGGTGAGTTGCTGATCTTTGAAAAAGGAAAGGCACCTCAATCCATTAAAGTCTATGAGGCAACACCTAAACACTGTATTTTTGAGTATGTCTATTTTGCCCGTCCTGACTCTCAGGTCTATGGTCAGAATGTTTACCAAAAGCGTAAAAACATGGGTATTGAACTGGCTAAAGAACAGCCAGTGGATGCGGACATGGTTGTGCCTGTTCCTGATGGTGGTGTCCCTTCGGCTATTGGTTATTCCCAAGAAAGTGGGATCCCTTTTGAGATGGGGATCATGCGTAACCACTACATCGGTCGTACCTTTATTGAACCGACACAAGAGATGCGTGACTTGAAAGTAAAGATGAAGCTTTCTCCGATTACGAACCTTATCAAGGACAAAAAGATCATTGTTATTGATGACTCTATTGTCCGTGGTACAACATCACGTCGTATTATTAGAATGTTAAAAGAAGCGGGTGCAGCCGAGGTACATATGCGTATCTCAAGTCCTCCAACAACGGACCCCTGTTTTTATGGTGTCGACACTCCAGACAAAGACAAACTTATCGCAGCCAACATGAGTGCACAAGAGATCTGTGAGTACATTGGTGCAGACTCGTTGGCATTTTTGAGTAATGAAGCCCTGATGCGTAGTGTAAATTCGGATGGAACAGAGTACTGTACGGCCTGTTTCACCGGCGAATACATTATTTAAGTACCTTTTTTGAAAACAGAACAGATCTTTACATACGGTAGCTATTTACGTAACAAGTTTGGCGAGCGTGTTTATAAAGTGGGTATTAATATCTCTGGATTTACCTGTCCTAATATCGATGGCACAGTAGCAAAAGGGGGATGTACTTTTTGTGAAAATGACTCTTTTAGTGCGAGCACTGATGAAGTCAAAGAACTTAAGGGCTTTTACCTAAACTTAGACTCTGTTGAGAACCCCTACCTAGACAAACAACTCCTACAACTCCAACAGCAGTTTGATGCACTGAGTGCCCGCCTGCGAAGAGAGTATGGTGCCACAAAGTTTCTGGTCTACTTTCAATCTTTTACCAATACTTATGCACCTTTTGATACCCTCAAAGCACTCTATGAAAAAGCACTTGGTTTTGATGATGTAGTGGGTCTGAGTATTGGAACACGTTCTGACTCTATTACCGATGAGACTTTAGGCTATCTTGCAGAGTTGGCAAAGACAAAAGAGATATGGATCGAGTTTGGGATCCAGTCGATCTACGATGAGACTTTAGAAAAGATCAACCGCGGACATGATTCACAAAATGTCAAAGAGTGGATCATACGTTCTAAAAAGGCGGGTCTTAATGTCTGTGGACATCTGATCTTCGGTCTTCCAGGTGAAGACAAAAAGATGATGTTAGAGACGGCAAAAGAGGCGTACGAATGGGGCATAGACTCTGTGAAGTACCATTCTCTCTATGTGGTCAAACGTACGGCTTTGGCCAATGAATATGCCCGTGGTGAGTTTACTCCGATTAGTGAAGAAGACTATCTAGATGTCTTGACACAGGCACTTGTGATGAAGCCCAAAAACATAAGTGTGCAGAGGATGACTGCCGGTATCAATGACAGCAGTTTGATCTCTCCGGATTGGTGTCGTGATAAAAATCAGCAGATACGAAATATCAATAAGGCCTTGAAAGAGGTTGGTCTAAAGTATTAGACAACTCTTATTCTTTTTTAATTTGACCTACTCATTCAACTTCTTTTTCTGTCATTCCTGTGAAGTCAGGAATCCACGAGTTTCTAAAGTTCTTAGAACTATTATTGAGAAATTAAACTTTATCTTGCTTCCCTTTCTTTTTTTGACTCAGCAAAAATAGAAACAAAAAAACTGACTCTAGCGGGCTTCAGGGTCGGTAGCTACCGACTTCCCTCACTCCGTTTCATTTCTACCTAAAAATGCCAAACTCGACTACGTCTCAGACAATGTCATTTTCTTAACGGCAGAAACAAAACTCCGTTCGGCCTTGCAGATGCTAGAGAAAAAGAGCAAGGGGTGACGCATTCTTTTAATTGAAAGCTAACGCTTTCATCCCCATTCCAACAAACTCTCAGCACTAACAATTGGAGCCGTATCAACATAAAGAACGTAACAGTAACTGCTTTAGACTATAAGTTATTTAGTCTCGACAACAGCGTCTCTCTCTTTTTATCGAAAACTATCTCTCTGACGCGACAGAGAGAAAAAGTTCGGGATGCCACAATTAAAATAACGAGGGAATATATGTACAAAATAAAGTTAATGACGCATATAGTTTAAAACCCAAATATTAACAAGAACCTAATCACATTTCAGCTAAAATCCACACCATTATATAAAGAGCAGGACAACAATTATGGATGCAGCAAAACTTATTTGGATGAACGGTAAATTCATTCCTTGGGACGACGCTAAGACCCACGTTCTTTCACACACACTCCACTATGGAAACGGTGTTATTGAGGGAACAAAAGCGTACAAAACAGACAAAGGTTATGCGATCTTTCGTCTGAATGACCATACAAAACGTCTTTTAGAGTCAGCTAAAATGACCTTGATCGACATCCCTTACACAGTAGAAGAACTTAACCAAGCGCAGATCGATCTTGTAAAGAAAAATGAGTTCGAAGGAGACAATGTTTACCT
>JALWKG010000145.1:2404-4875 GCA_027081565.1 Helicobacteraceae bacterium | reverse complement strand
CTGGCTCTCATGAAATCAAAGTAACTAATATAAATGATGCAGCAACGGAAACTTTAAATGCAAAAAACACTGTCGCTACTGATGTGGACAGTGATGGAGATGGTATAGTCAACAGTCTTGATCTAGACAGTGACAATGATGGTCTTGCGGATAATGTAGAAGCACAGAGTACCGGAGGTTTTGTACTTTCATCAACACCACCTTCTATACGCCCTGACGGAAGTAACAGTGCCTATCCCGCTGCAGGTCTGACGCCTCCTGACACTGATGTCAATGGTATTATGGACTTTTTAGATAATGACTCGGATGATGATGAGATCACAGATTGTAAAGAGGGTAATGTCAATGTTATGGGCTCTTGTCCTATCGTAACGGTTGAAGCCAATGGTATGAATATTAACGCAGGTGGTGCGGGTAACTATAATGCAGTAGCCGGAAATATTACAAACCCTGATCCTGTTGCAGCTCAAACTGATGATGAGATCAGCAGTGATGGCGAAGCGGCATACAGAGAAGCGGCCTGTGGCCCGGCAGAAGTGAGTCTGACAGCAAACCAATGGAAAACTTTCAGTTTTCCATGTGATACCGGTATAAACACGATAGAGACACTTCTTGGAGACACCTTGGGTGTGTATGGAGACAATGCAGACTGGGTTATGTATAAACAAAATGCAAACTACACGGGAAAACCAAGTTCTGATTTTACCTTGATGAATGCCAGTGACACGGTAACAGCCGGAACAGGTTACTGGATCATTACAAATGCTAATAAAGTTGCGAAAATCAAACGACCCTTAGGTGGTATTGCTAAATCTGCTACGGTTCCAGCATCTAACTTTGCAGGTATTCCGACATCAGGACAGGCCTTTAGTGAAGTTATGGCCTATCAATTACCAGCTTCATCAACAACTGATGCAAAAAAAGTACTGATCGGTAATCCATTTTTAAAAAAGTTTCAACTCTCTGACCTGTACTACCAAAACGATGCTAAAAGTCTCAATTATGTTTCAACTACGACATTAGTCAGCGGTGAACCTATGGAACCCGTAGTTTACATAAAGGACAGTAGTGATATAACAAGTGGAAATTATATAGCAATTACACCAGGAACTCCGGGATTAGGGGATATTGTGCCAGCTATGCAAGGTTTTTGGATTAAATTAAACTTGGGGAACAGCAACAGTAATACAATTACATTTCCATATGAAAAGTGATGACGTAAAGGTACTGACTATAGTAAAATTTTATGTTTTTAGGCGTTGATAACTTCTAAAATATAGGTACTATTAAATGCAGGCATCTCTAAAAGTACCAGCTGTTCTGAGAGGGGACGAAAGGGATGTTGGTTATACGCTAATAAAATACAAAAAACTTAAAGAGGTCTAATGACTTTAAATGACACTATATCTATTGCTGAGACAGTTTTTGCCCAAGAAGTTGACCATGAGATGGTTATCTTAGATAGTGAAAGTGAGCAGTATTTTGGTTTGGATGAGACAGGTGCTGTTATTTGGCAGTACTTGAGTGAAAATGGCGCTTTGCAACAAGTCTTTGAGATAATGCTTGAGAAGTATGAGGTGGATGCCAAGCAGTTAGAAGCAGATATCTGCCGTTTTACGCAGGAATTGGTTGATGCTGGGCTAGTTAAAAAACAGTGAAGACTTGATGAAATCCTACCTAATTACTGATGCCAATTACTATGCTGACAGCAATGCTGCTTTTTTTGAGCGGTTAAATGATGTTTTGATCCAACATACTCCTGACTTTGCTCTCTATCGTGATAAAGAAAATAGTGACTATCTTGAATATGCCAGAGAATTCATTGACCTTTGTGCGCAACATGTTAAGACAAAAGCGATGCTCCATAGTGATGTTGGCCTTGCAGTTAGTTTGGGTGCCTATGGTGTTCATTTGACCTCACTGCAGTTTGTAGAAATCAAAAGTGCCAAAGAACAGGGACTTTTTACAGTGGTCTCCTGTCACAATGAAGAAGATGTTTTAAAAGCTCAGGAACTGGGTGCAGACGCTGTCACCTACAGCCCCATCTTCAGTACACCAAATAAGGGTGAACCTAAGGGTTTAGCGGAGTTACAGCGAATGGTGGATAAAATAAGCATTCCTATTATCGCGCTTGGTGGGATCATTACATCTGAGCAGGTAAAAGCGGTAGAGCGTACAGGCTGTTATGGTTTTGCCTCTATACGCTATTTTGTAGAAAATTGATCACCAACAACTGATACATCTGTCATTGCGTAAGTAATTCGGAACCATGGGTGTGTCTGTAAAGCAGTAGATTCTGACTCAAGTTCAGAATGATGGTATGTTTAACCGTCTTAAGAGAAATATTTATCATTTTTGTGTATAAAACACCTAACAAGGAACCCAATGTTTGAAGTCGTCATCGGTCTTGAAGTCCACGTCCAGCTTAACACAGAGACAAAACTTTTTTGTTCATGCCCAACAAGCTTTAA
>JALWKG010000145.1:0-2394 GCA_027081565.1 Helicobacteraceae bacterium | reverse complement strand
TCGTCCCAACGTCAACACCTGTCCTACCTGTTTAGCACTTCCTGGCGCATTGCCGGTACTGAACAAGAGTGTCTTAGAGAAGTCTATTATGCTTGGAACTGCGATTGGTGCTACCGTTAACCGTACCTCGTTTTTCGACCGTAAGTCATACTTCTATCCGGACAGTCCTACCTCATATCAGATCACACAGCTCTATACACCGGTCGTTGAACATGGTACTCTTGACATTGACTTTGAAGATGGCTCAAGTAAGAGAATTCGTATTAACCGTGCCCATATTGAAGCAGATGCTGGAAAAAACATTCATGACGGTGCGATCTCTAAAGTAGACTTGAACCGAGCAGGAACACCGCTGCTTGAGATCGTCTCTGAACCGGACATGCGTTCGGCGGAAGATGCGGTACTGTATGTTAAAAAACTACACTCTATTGTACGCTACTTGGATATCTCTAACGCTAACATGCAAGAGGGATCGTTTCGTGTAGATGTCAACGTCTCCATTCGTCCCAAGGGCGATGAAAAACTTTACACCCGTGTTGAGATCAAGAACATCAACAGCTTTCGTTTTATCCAACAGGCTATAGAGGTCGAAGTGGAGCGTCAGGTCAATGCTTGGGAAGATGGTGTCTATGAAGATGAGATCTATCAGGAGACCCGTTTGTTTGATCAGGTCAAGCAGGAGACCCGTTCTATGCGTGGTAAAGAAGAAGCAGCGGACTATCGTTACTTCCCGGAGCCTGACCTTCTAAAAGCAGTGATCCCTGATGCAATGTTCGAGACCTTTTCGAAGATCCCTGAACTCCCAGATGAGAAGAAGAGCCGTTTTATTACGGAGTTTGGTATGCGTGAGTATGATGCTGCAGTGATCACGGCAGATCTAGAGACAGCACACTTTTTTGAGATTATGTTAGCTGAGGGTATTACCGCTAAAAATGCAGTGACGTGGTTAACTGTAGAACTTCAAGGCCGCCTTAAAGGAGGTCTTAACATCACGACCTCTCCTGTGAGTGCGAAGACCATGGGCACCTTGGTCAAGCGTATTGAGGACAAGACTATTAGTGGTAAGGCCGCTAAGCAGGTTCTTGATCATCTTATAGAAAACGATGCTGAAGTCGATGCTGTTATTGAAGAGCTTGGACTTAAGCAGATGAACGACACAGGTGCACTTGAAAAGATCATTGATGAGATCATTGCGAACAATGAAGACAAAGCAGAACAGTATCGGGGTGGAAAAGAGAAACTTCTTGGCTTCTTTGTGGGTCAGACCATGAAGGCGAGTAAAGGTACGGCCAACCCACAGACTGTGAACGAAATGCTAAAAGCGAAACTCGGTTAGGGTGTGAGTATGAGCGAAGGGTTCCATCACTCCTCCTCTTACAGAGAAAAATATGTGGGTATTGTCTCACGTATTATTGTAGCATTCGCGTATACTTTAGAAACTTCCCACTTTTACAAAAGCACTAAAAAGTTTTTTTATAACCTTTTAGAAAACCACAACTATCCTTACAAACGTTATTTTGACATCTTTATGATGATCTTGATCTTTTCAAGTGTCTTTATTTTGATCAGAGAAGTGCGACACACTGTTAACGATTTTTGGGCAACGTTCAATGACTATATTATTTCGGTTATATTTTTCATTGAGTATATTTTACGTTTTTGGGTTATCAGTGACTCTTCTGCCATCATCATCAAGCAGTACGAAAAAGATGAACTTCTGCAGCGACACTTTCGGTTAGGTCGGGCTATTTTTAAGGCATTGGCTGTGAAGTGGCGGTATGTCACCTCTATCCCTGCGATCATAGATCTTTTAGCCATTATGCCATTTTTCCATGAACTGCGTCTACTGCGTCTTTTTATCTTGTTCAGAGTCTTCAAGATCTTTAGATACACCCAAAACATGCAGTACTTTGGTAAAATCCTCTCTCATAAAAAGTTTGAGTTATTAACGCTGCTTACTTTCGCAAGTGTTGTGATCTTTGTCGCTTCGGTACTGATCTATGTGATGGAGGCCAACAACCCAAGTTCACCGATCAATACACTCTTTGATGCCTTTTACTGGTCTATCGTCACCATCTCTACCGTAGGGTATGGTGATGTGACCCCGATCACTAAAGAGGGACAGTCTGTTGCAGTACTGGTGATTATTGCGGGTGTCGCTGTACTTGCATTTGCGACCTCTATCGTTGTGACCGCTTTTACAGAAAAACTCGATGAGATCCGTGAAAACAAGATGCTCTCTGACATTAGAAAACTTAAACACTTCTACCTGATCTGTGGTTATGGTGATGTGGCAAAACAGACCGCATCAAAACTTCACCGTTTGGGTCGTGAGATCGTGGTCATAGATACAGATCCAGTGCGCGTGGAGGAGGCCAAAGAGAACAAGCTCTA
>JALWKG010000144.1 GCA_027081565.1 Helicobacteraceae bacterium | reverse complement strand
TGTGGAAAGAGGTGCATTCCAAGTTGCAGAGACAAATACAAATACAGGAACTATTAACGATAACAGCTGTTTTGATAGAAGTTTTACAGTAGCTCCAAGTGGGACTATTTTAAACAGTGTGACGCTTGGTATTGAAATCGATCATACCTATCGTGCTGACCTAGATATAAGTCTTATCTCTCCACTAGGAACATCCGTAGATCTGACAAGTGATAATGGAGGGGGTACTGATAATCTCTATGTACTTTTTGATGATGCAGCGGCATCTTCTGTTGTCGGAGATTCAAGCACGCAACCTCCAGCACAATCACTCTCTCCAGAAGTGGCATTGTCAACTCTAAATGGTGAGGATTTTCAAGGAACATGGACGTTACATATATGTGATGATGCAAATAATGATGTAGGTACATTTAACGAAGCAACACTGTATATAGATTATAAAGGAAGTGATTTAGATACTGACGGAGATGGGGTATTGAACCAACTTGATCTAGATTCGGATGATGACAGTATCCCTGATAATATTGAAGCACAGTCCACTCTAGGCTATATAGCACCTTCAGGGAGTAATGCAGGAATTACAGATGCAAACAATAATGGCTTGGATGACAACTATGAATCTTCTCAGGGTGGAACAGACCTGACACCACCAGATACTGACAGTGATGGCACACCTGATTATCTTGACAGCGATTCAGACAATGACCGTGTCAGTGACTGTATGGAAGGCATGCCAAATGCTACAGTAGGTAAAAAATGTCCTGTAGCGTTGACAGATACCCATTTGTATGGCTTGGTAGACTGGATGTCGTCAGGTTCTGCATATGAGACAGTAAACGGTATTGTTGCTGATCCTGCAGCGGATCTTTATGATTTTGATACTAATACACCAGAAGTATCGTACCGAGAGCTCAGTATATGTGGAAACCTGACTTGGGAATTGACAGCAGATCAATGGAAGACCATCGCTGCACCTTGCGTGATCACTGGGAACATAAGAGATATCTTTAGTACAACACTTGGCGGTGGTGATGATGCCAACTATGGTGATGCAGGTACTTGGGTGATGTATAAACAGTCCGATTTTAGTGGTCATAGAAATTCGGGTTATACTGAAGTGGCTTTGAGCGAGTCAATGGATCCTTCAACCGGATATTGGATCATTACAAGTTCAGATGCGACTGTAAGTGTGAATGATGGCCAGTTTACTACTTCGGAAGCAGCGAAAGTGGCCGTGACAAACCATACCCCTGCGACAAGTCCAGATTTCAATGAAGTCTATAGAACAGGAACAAGCGTTGCTGATGCAACGGTTCATAAATTTCTTTTGGGTCATCCATTTTCTGGACAGTTGATCTTAAAAGATCTTTTTGTGACAGGTGATAATGGAAGTAACTATTATCCGATGACAGATAATGCAAATGTAGATTCGTTTATGTATACCACTGTCTATATTTATGACCATACTGGTACAGACACTCAAAATTATGTAGCAAAAACGCCAGGTACTCCTGGATTTGATGGCTTTATAGAAAATGGAATTGGTTTTTGGTTGGGTGCAAAAGCAGACTCTGGTGCAACACTTGGTGCGGATTTTCCGTACTATATACCATAAGGAAAATATTATGAGAAAAAAAATACTATTGAGTGGTTTCATAATCTTGACACTTTTAGTAAGCGGCTGTAGTGAATCTGAGGATTCGACTGTTAAGTCAGATACAACTATAGATAATCCCATAGAACAACCCATAGCAATAGATCCCTACAAAACTGCTGGTTGGTACGGCAAGACAGTAGTTCATGCGACAGCAGAAGATGGTAAGGTCTATTCTCATAAAAGTGCTGGTGTCTTTGGTGAACTGGTACAAAGCAGTGATGACAAAGACCAACATGACATCCCTGGTTATGGACCAGCTAAGTTGCAAATTGTCTTTTATAAACCGGAGTGGGGTGATAACAATGGTTACTATTTTTCTGATTATAGAAGTTATGACGACAACAGTAAGCAGGTATGGACATTTCAAGTATTGAACACGTATGTTGAAAAAAATCCAGATTATAGTGTGGACTTGTCTCATGCTTTTGTCACTATCAGCCTCCCTGCTATTTATGATGTGCGTTACAAAGAGGACAATGGTGGTATTACCTATAAAGAGTCAAGCGAAAGTAATATCACCTTGCTAAACAGACTCACACTTGTAGATGTAGACAATAACACAGCATACAGTGTTTCAGAACTTCAAACAGCCTCTTTAAATATGGACGGAAAATATACCAGAACATTTAGATGGGTACTGGGAACTGTAGACCAAGATGACTACACGCCTCTGGCGGCACCACAAAGAGCATCTGGGCGTAACAGCGCTACTACTGCTTTTGACGTCGAACCTATACAACAAAATAGTGGAAATTTTGGACTACCACCACGATAACCCCCACGGTAAGTAGGCACTTGATGGGCAACTGACTCTTGCTCTTTTAGTTTTAAATTAGCATCATCCGCGTAATAACCAAGAGTAGCCTTTTAACCTCCTTCTTGACAACACGCTCTAGGCTCTTGTTCTCTTAAAAATACCTTTATTTAAACATATCCTTAGTCTATCAGTACCCCAAAAATATTCATCAATATAAAATATGTTATAATGAAAAGCAAATAAAGAACTTTATAAGAGTATGAAATGGCTAAAAAACAAAAGATTTTAACTTCTGTTCCTGAAAAAAAAGAACAGACTAATCGCCGTGATTTTATGAAAAAAGCGGTATATGCTACACCGACTTTGATGGCACTGGGTGGACTTTTACGTCCAACTGAGGCTAAAGCTGGGTTTGGAAAACCACCGAGTGGGCCAGTATGGAATTAAAAAAAATAGAGGGTGAAAGGTTACTTGTAGACGGTATAGTAAGCCATCACTTAGAAAAGGGTTTTTATGAAATATAATAAGATGAAAGTTTTTGTAAGTATTGTAGTAATTAGCTTATTAATAATTGGTTGTAGTGAACAAGATACTGTAGAATCACCTTTGGATCTTATAGATATTAAATCTATTACTATTGTGGAAGATCCAGTGGTTTATGAAGCTGTTACACCGGAGTATAGTCCTGCAGGCTGGTATGCTAAAACAGTAGTAAGTGCCACAACTTCTGAGGGTACAGTATATACACACAAAAGTGCGGGTGTGTTTGGTGAACTGCTTCAAAGCAGTGATGCTAAAGACAGCCATGATATACCAGGTTATGGCCCTTCGACCTTTCAGATCCTCCTTATACCAGAATTCTCAACGGAGACTACAACAGGTTATTACAGCGAGTATAAAAACTATGATGATCCTGAAAGTAAAAAGATATGGACATTTCAGTTGAAAAATCAAAACAGTGTTGATTTATCCAATGCCTCCATAACAATTGCTTTGGAAGGTGTTTTTGATGTGGATTATAAAGAAGAGAACGGAGATGTTATTTATAAAGAGTCCTCGTCAGTTAATGAAGTGTTAAAAAATAGGTTGACATTAATAGATGTTGATCATCAGGCTAGTTATACGCTCTCAGAGTTAAAAACTGCGGACTTGGGGATGGATGGTCAACATACACGAACATTCAGATGGGTCTTTGGTACGGTGGAGTCATCTGATTATAATTCACTTAATGCATCTCAAAGAGCAGCAAGACGCAATAGCGCATCGAAGTTTGAGGTTGTTACTAAAGAGACAGGCGGTGGCAAGTTTGGTTACCCGCCTCTATAAAAGTTGGATTGGAATGTATATAAATTTAAGATTATTTAGAATGGTTAAACCCTCTACAATAATCAAAGAAGGATTGTAATAATGATAAAAATAAAATTTTTGAAACTAATTGTTTTAGTACTATTTCTGGCAGGATCAGATCTATTTGCTTTGACAGAAACATTTATTGACCGATTTAACAGTGTCTCTTATAACAACAACGATGGTACAAAAAACTTTGCTGGACCATGGGATGAATATGAACCGTATGCTACTAATAATGATCCTAGTGGAGGATATATAAGAATCAGTAGTAACAGGTTGTATCTATCTTATATCTGGGCTGAGACAATTACTCGTGAGTTGGATCTCTCGGGTGCATCAGCAGTGACATTGTCTATCGATCTTGTTAGTAATAATTTGGCAGGTGATACAGAAGAGATACAATTAAAAAATTCTGATGGTGCTTGGGAAACTGTGATCTTCGTCGATGAAAATACAGTGACAGGTACAAAGAACTATACACTGCCTTCGAGATTTATTCATGCTTCAAGTGGTATAAAACTTATTGCAACTACGAACTGGAATTCAAGTGATAATGTATATTGGGATAATCTTGTTTTTACTGCCACATATGTAGATACAGATGGTGACAGTGTCCTTGATAGTGTAGATGTTGATGATGACAATGATGGTATTTTTGATGTTGATGAAAAGAGCGTTCAGACGGACAGCTATTCTAATGGTGATGGCGGCGGTACACATATCTATAGTTATGCATATACAGATAGATCGACGGTATCAATAGATATAATGGCAGTCAATCATGCTTTTAATATTGAAATAGATGGTACGACACTGCTTGTCAATGGTAATATAATGGACATTGACAATACAGCAGGACGAAGTCAATTAAAGTTTGCTACCAGTGGTGGTGGAAGTGGTACGATTGTGAACAATCCGGAGAACACAAATACTAACGGGTTACCCAGAGTCCGTATTTATATTGATGCAAATGGAGTAGTGAAGGTTTACGGTACCAGAACAACGTCATCAACCTTTATCGAATCATTGATAACAGCAGATGGGAGTACTTATAATACCTTTGTCCCTTCTTCTGGCTCTCATGAAATCAAAGTAACTAATATAAATGATGCAGCAACGGAAACTTTAAATGCAAAAAACACTGTCGCTACTGATGTGGACAGTGATGGAGATGGTATAGTCAACAGTCTTGATCTAGA
>JALWKG010000143.1 GCA_027081565.1 Helicobacteraceae bacterium | reverse complement strand
GCTTATTGCCGAGGTGAAAAAGTTTGACAAGGCCCATGCTGACAAGTTTGGTAAGCTGATGATCCAAGACAGTGCAGGGCGTATGAAGCCTATAGACTCTTTGAGTACGGAGATCATGCACAAGATGAACCGTAACAGCTCTATTTTAGGACTCGATGCCAATCAGATCATCTTAGGGATGATGGCCCGTCCTGAACCATGGCGTGATATTAAACTTATTAAGACCTCTCACAAGGGTGTCAACAAACTTCTTGGTGTTAAAGAGGGTGAAAAGACCGCTGCTTTTTCTCAGTTTTTTGAGTATCCGGATGAGATGGCTGGCTATAAGCTCAACAGTGCTGTTGAAGAGGCGATCCGTAAAGCACCAGGTAAACGTGACAAGTTTGACAAAGCAGTCTTAAAAGTAGACGAACGTGTTAATGTTGCCTACATGGTCTTCTCCGGTGCACTACTGCGTATGTGGGCAGTTCCCGGAGACGATAATAACAAGTGGTTAGACACTATGGGCGCACTGCAGACACTTAAAGGTGAACCGGCATATCTTATCCGCCAGTTGGCGGTCAACTATTTTACCGCGCTTGACACAGGTTTGGCTACAGGTAACTGGAGTGATGCAGACAGTGCTTTAAGTGCTATCGACAACTACCAACGAAAGATCGGCGAAGCGGTCTATCCTTCTCAGAGTAAAATAGACTTAGAGATATGGATGAACCATGCCAACATCTTTGAGCGTCTCTGGCCACTCTACTTTTTAGTAGGTTTCACACTTTTAGTCCTCTCTTTTGTTAAGATCATCAAGCCGAAGTTCAAGCTTGCTATTTTCAGTAAAGCAAGTTTCGTTTTACTGGTACTCTTTTTACTGGCACATACTGTAGGTTTGGCGATTCGCTGGTATATCTCTGGACACGCTCCGTGGTCTAATGGTTATGAGTCTATGGTCTACATCGCATGGGCAACGGTTTTGGCAGGGTTTATCTTTTCGAAACGTTCACCTATCACCTTGGCAGCGACTTCGATCTTAGCGGGTCTCATCTTGTTTGTGGCCCACCTAAACTGGATGGACCCTCAAGTCACAAACTTGGTGCCTGTTCTTCAGTCATACTGGTTGAGTATCCATGTTTCTATGATTACAGCAAGTTATGGTTTCTTAGGACTGGGTGCACTACTGGGTTTCATTACTCTTATTTTATTCATCTTGAAAAACAGTAGTAATGAGCGTCAAATTTCCCTCTCTATTAAAGAGCTCAATGCCATTAATGAGATGAGTCTTATGATCGGCCTTGCGATGCTTACGGTTGGTAACTTCCTAGGTGGTGTTTGGGCGAATGAGTCATGGGGACGCTACTGGGGTTGGGACCCTAAAGAGACATGGGCACTAGTAACGATTTTAGTGTATGCAGTAGTTATACACCTGCGTTTTATCAAGTCACTCTACACACCATTTTTATACTCAGTGATCTCATTGATGGCATTCACCTCAGTACTCATGACATACTTTGGTGTTAACTATTACCTAGCAGGTATGCACTCATACGCCAAAGGCGATCCAGTGCCGATCCCTGACTTCGTTCCAGTGACGTACGCCATAGTATTTGTGATCATCATCCTTGCTGCACGTAACAGAAAGCTGTTTGACCCTAAAAACTGCTAAGTTGATGTATAAGTATCTCTTTATAGAGATACTTGGTTTTTCTCTTTTAATCTACACACTTCCTATTTGAGACACGTATCATACTTTTTAATAAACTCCATATATAAAACCAATCCCTCCAGTTATTCTTCCGATGTTCGCATCAGTTTTATCTGCATACTCTATCCCATTTGTTACTTCAAAACCGAAGTTAAATGTCATTTTTACATTTTTAGCCAAATTTGTGACTAGAGCAAGATCTGCACCAAAATAGATGTAATCGTCGCTAATCATGCTACTTTTGAGTTTTCCAAGACCCATCTTGAATCCCCCGTTAAGATGTAAAACACGCTCATTACTGCTTAAATATGAGGTATTGATTTGATATTTATTTATCGATGTGTCTGTATTTGCAAAGGAGATATCATTGATACTATTATGATAACTGAGTTCCAGTGCAAAATCATTTACAATGCCAAAACCAACTTTAGCACTGGCCAACCATATACCTGTGCCATCAAAATCTTGATAATAGCTATCTACTCCAACAAAGTAACCAGTGATTAAATCATCATCAAATATAGACTGATATTTTTGCGTATGATCTTTTGCTTCAACAAAAGAGCTCAAGGAAGATAATGTAAGTATTAGTAATAATTTTTTCATGATAGCTATTGTAACCAAAAATAGTTAAAATATGTATTAATTAATTTTAATCATACGTCCACCAAATGTATACAGAGATGTAGCTTATAATTGTTAGTATGGTAGATGTACTAATCAATAGTGTTGTTTCTGCTTGCAATAGTGATTAGAGTCAGAGGTCTATGGTTAGACAAACTCTTTAATCCCTTCATCAAACAGCTTCTCCATTAAAGTATCAAAACTGGTAAATTCATCGCGCTCTTCAAAGCTTGTGAGACGGTTTTTTATAAACTCAAGGCGTTGGGTTTGCGGCTTTTCAGTGAGGCCTTTGAAGTAACTCTTATGTATCGCTTTGTAGAGTCTGAAACTGATACTTGACCCATTGGTTTGGATAAAAAAACAGGCACTGAGCTGTTTGATCTTGGACTTTTTAAACTCGACACTTAAAACCTGTGTCTTGGTGGAGAAAAACCCGCCAAAGGTTTCTTTCTCTAGATAGATGGCATATCCTTCGAGTTTTATAGACTCTATCTTGTTATAGATAGCGTTCAAAAAGAGTTCCTCGACTTGCGACGCACTTTTGGCATTTATGATCTGCAGGCTCATTTTGTCTGCGTAGATATTTTCGTATTTTAAATTCATAGAGGCATTATATTGTATTGTAGGAAAGTACAGATGAAAAATATTGACATCTGCCATTTTTTTGTGGGCTATCCTCTCTATGGAGTATAATAAAACTACCTAAAATAGACAAAGGCTTGACACCATGAAGGGAAGCATGATCATTACATACAAAATCCTCTGCCAAAAAGATACCAACAAAGAGATTACAATAGAGGCACTTTTAAATAACGAAAAAGTAGCCAAGGCGATCAAAAGCGAATTTGGAAAGGGTCTACGCAACCTTGTGCTCTCTAGCGACGAGAAGGCCGCTGTATTGACTCTGGCAACAGAAAAAGAGCTGTATCAGTTTGAGGTGAGTAAAAATGACTTTGCTGACATTTTAGACCTTGCAGAAGATGATGCCAAGACTCGTAAACTCTTGAAAAAAGAGTGTGATCGTGTTGAAATCGTTGACATAGAGACCTCTCACACATAAGCATTTTTTGTGTTACCTATTATCTATATGGGTGTTACCTCTGAGTACTTTTCACGTATTTTAGTAAGATAAAACTATTCTTTTCTTAAAATATTAAAATCGATAGATAAAGTTATATTTATAACTAAAAGAATTAAAATGAAAACGCCAATTCTAACCATAAGTGCAATTTCCACCTAAATTTAACTAGCCAATAACCGACTCATCTCACCAAAGAAGACTTCATAAGGTGTTATGGCTGGTGCCAGTGTGAAAACAGGCGGCGGTACAATTGGTGTTTATTTTGGTCGTCCAAGTGTTAACAACACAAACAACATGGCGTCAGCTGTTAATACTTTTGGTTTTACTGCTGCCGGGGCAATTACTAATCCTACTCCTGCAAACCAGTTGGATCTTATGTATTCAATAGGTCTTAACGATGTGATGGATCTTGGTTTTCGTTTTAGTCATAAAGGTACAGGAAATGGAGGAACAGCAACTGCTGGTGTTGTTTCTACGACTACTGAAGAGTACTCAACAGAGTGGGAGTTTGAAGGAGGTATCCTTCTTAAAGAGTTAGGTCTTGATGTCTCTTTGGCTATTGGTATGCCTTTTTATGAAGAGTCTGTGACAGCTTCATACAGTTTCTAAAGTACAAGTGCTTTAGAAGTACCTTGGTCTAATCCAAGGTCCTTGTTTTCTCCTTAACTACCGGTATCTCTCTATTTTTATAAAACAACATTTTTTTTGCACTTTGAGTATTCTTAATAAGAGATCAGACTCTTAAAAGAGCGTAGATGTCTGCAATGTCAGCCTTGAGTCGATATAGCTTTTCTATGTCGCCTGACTGTAAGACAAGGTTCAGAGTCTGTAACATAGTTTGTAACTTCTGTTCTACAGTGATTGCGGAAGCAGGTTGTGATTCAGTTCTCTTGGGAAGCAGTTTGTTCTGCTTCTCTTTTAGTGATTCAACGTGTTTTACAAACTCTTCTTTAACAGAACTAATATCGTATTTGTAGTAGGTCTCTCCTGAACGTGCGGTGGTGGCTTGGGCAATGCCATGGGTAATAGCCTGCTCAAAAGGAAAACCTTTTTGTTCAGGATGTTTGGCATCTCTAATCCTTAAGTCATAGAGTATATTGCCAACATCTTTGGCTTCGAGTTCATAGGCTTTTGCTATCTGTGTCATGGTCTGAAACATGATCTATCCTTTATATGTGATAGGTATACTTTAAAATAAATATAATAAAACATATAAAAATATGTCAATCTGACATGTAAGATTTTAATTACAATACGAAGACGGAGATATAGAGAGTATATAACCTCTAGGTTTTAGAAAGTTCCTGAAGTTTAGTGACGGTTTTCCAGTTGCGTGTTGTAGCAACTACTTTTAGCTTTTTTTCTATAAAGATATTAGTGAGTTTTGTTTTAGAAAAACCGTTTGGTAAATAGAGATAGAGATATTTTCCAACAGCTAAGAATTGCTCTGGGGTGTGGACATAGGACATCAGTATTTCTACATTATCTACAGTAGGTACTTCTGAAAGAAATATGACAGCTAAAGTAGAAGCCTGTTCAAGAGGCTCCATCTTAAAAGGAAAATCTTGATGTATGGTGTCAAGTTCTTG
>JALWKG010000142.1 GCA_027081565.1 Helicobacteraceae bacterium | reverse complement strand
CATCATCGATCTTCTCGATAGTGCCACCACCCGTGACGATGACCATTCGCTCACTCCAAAAAGGCTCTTTTAGCAAGGTACGCGCGCTGTACCAGAAGATCTCAAGTGGTTCTGCCATAGCGCCGTCACCAGTGGTCTGACAGGCCAGCTCTTTGACTTGGGTGTCAATGACCTCATAATTGGAGACCTTTAACATTTTAAGTGAACCCTGTGTAATAGGGTTCTCTAACATATTAGTGTTGGCTGAAGGGGCGATGAGTTTGAGACCAGGGTAGGCAAGGGCACACTGTAACAGCATGTTGTCTGCAATGGCATTGGAGAGTTTGGCAATAGTGTTCGCCGTACAGGGTGCGATGACAAAAAGATCTGCCCACTGGGTTGCTTTAATGTGGTTATGATCATCTGCCCATGACTCACTCTGCTCATCCAAGACTTTGTTACGAGAGAGCGTTTCAAAAGTGAGAGGGGTGACAAACTTCTTGGAAGCTTCACTCATTACCACTTTGACCTCTGCACCTGCCTTGACAAAGAGACGTACCAACTCTAAAGATTTATAGACAGCAATAGACCCGCTGACACCAAGTAGGATTTTTTTACCTGCTAAGAGGTTTTCAGGAATTTGCATCTACTTCTCCTTGCCAAAGAACTTGTAAAAGAAGTTCTCTATAGTCTTGATCTTGGCACGGCTTAAGACAAGTACACCGCTTTTGACCGTGTTGGCCGTGAGGGTCGTTCCTGCGGCAACCATGACATCATCTTCGATGGTACAAGGCGCTACGATCTGTGAGTCAGAACCAACAAAGACATTTTTGCCGATGATGGTCTTGTACTTCTTTTTACCATCATAGTTACAGGTGATGACACCGGCTCCGATGTTTGAACCACTACCGATCTCAGCATCACCGATGTAACTTAAGTGACCTGCCTTGACACCATCCAAAGTTGACTTCTTGACCTCTACAAAGTTTCCGATGTGGGTGTTTTTCAGGTTGGAAAGTGGACGAAGGTGCCCCATTGGCCCAACATCTGAACTGTCCATCTTGGAGTCTTCTACTACAGAGTGGGCTTTGATGTGTGAGTTGATGATGTGGGAACTGCCACAGACACGTGCACCGTTCTCAACAACACACTCACCTTCAAATACCACACCCTCTTCGATGTAGATCGTCTCAGGCAGTTGCATAATGACGCCTTTTGCCATCCATTGGTTACGGATACGGCGCTGCATGATCACCTCTGCTTCAGCAAGGTCTATCTTGGAGTTGACGCCCTTAAAATGCTCTTCATCAACTTCTAAAGGTTCGATGTTGATTCCGTCATTTTTGGCCATAGCGATGATGTCTGTAAGGTAGTACTCACTCTGGGCATTGTCATTGCTGAGTTGTGGAATGTATTTCTCTAAAACTGAGCGTTTGAAACTGTAAATGCCCGCATTAACATAGGTGATGGCAAGTTCTGTTTCATTGGCATCTTTTTGCTCAACGATACGCTCCACACCATGTTTACCAATAACCACACGGCCATAACCAGAAGGATCTTCAAGGTTGAAGATAGACATGACGATCTCACTGTTACTCTCTACAAAACCTTCCAGTGCATCTGCTGTGATGAGTGGCATGTCACCGTTAAGGACAAGGACCTTCTCATATTTGGCCTGGATGCCCATGACCGCACCACCGGTTCCCGGGAACTGCTCTGCATCTTGAACAACAAAAGTGATGTTGTCAAAGTCGGCATTAATAGCTTCGATAACGGCCTCTTTTTGATGGGCAACCACAACGATAACGTCGTCGGTAAGTTCAAGTGCTGCTTTAATAGAGTGATATAACATCGCTTTACCGCTGATGGTATGAAGCACTTTGGCCTTAGGCGATTTCATACGACTGCCCTTACCGGCAGCCAAGATAACAATAGAGAGATCAGTTTGCATGGATAATACTTTATATTAATATGGTTGTTATTTTAGCGTAAGAAGTTAAAGCAGATATTTTAGGCATAATTTCGTCACTAAAAAACAGGTAGAGAAGATGGAATGTAAACATTTTGGTGTATGTGGAAGTTGTCGACTGTATGAGGGTGGATATACCCAGCAGCATAAAATAAAAACAGAAGAGGTAGAACATCTTTTTGAAGATATTTACAGTGATGTGATCACACCGTTTTACTCTCCTGATGCACACTACCGGGCCCGTGCAGAGTTTAAGATCTGGCATATTGAAGATGTGATCCATTATGCGATGAATCCTATGGAACGTGGTGCCAAGATGGTACTTATAGAAGAGTGCCCTATGGTCATCGAACCTATTTCTGCGTTGATGTGGCCACTTTTGGAAAGTATTAAGACGCTGAAAATGGACTTTAAACTTTTTGGTTTGGACTTTTTGAGTAGCAGTACCGGTGAGATCGCTATCTCTATGCTTTATCATAGACGTCTGGATCTGGAGTGGAATACTCAAGCAGAATCTTTGGCCAAACTGCATAACATCAAGGTCATAGGACGTTCTCGAAAACAGAAGGTGGTCTTAGGTGAGGACTTTGTCACAGAGACCTTAGAAATCGCTCAAAAAAGTTATCAGTTTCAGCACATAGAGAACAGTTTTACGCAGCCAAATCCTAGAGTCAACGAAAAGATGGTAGGGTGGGCGCTTGAGCAGTTTGAAGGGATTACCGGGGACCTGTTGGAACTCTACTGCGGGGCAGGGAACTTTACCATCCCTTTTGCAACGCAGTTTGACAAAGTGCTTGCAACAGAGGTCTCCAAATCTTCTATTAACGCCGCAAAGACAAATATGAAGCTAAATGACATCACCAACATAGAATTTGTGCGAATGAGTGTAGAAGAGTTTGTTCAGGCTATGGATGGTGTACGTGAGTTTAGACGGATGCAAGAGATCGATCTTGAAAGCTATGAACTCACAACGATCTTTGTAGACCCACCGCGTGCTGGAATGGACGAAGAGTCCTGTTCCTTTGCTTCACGTTTTAAACATATACTCTATATCTCTTGTAACCCTGAGACCTTAAAACGTGACCTGCAACGTTTGAGAAAAACACATAAGATCGAGGCTATGGCAAGTTTTGATCAATTTCCTTATACAACACATATGGAGATGGGCGTTAAGCTGATAGGTCTGTAAACTCTTGCCAAATTTAGAGGTGCCTTTTAGTGAAAGACTCTTTTTAGGGGCATTTCACACCATTGCATTTTCATATTTATCTTGCTATACTAATTTTAATTAATAATTCTTATATTTGGATACAAAGGAGAAAAAGTGTGCAGTAACTTGGTTGAAAAATTAACATCGATGCACACTGAAGATATGATAAATGTCATAGATTCACTTTTTTGTGAGGCGACTGAAGGTATTATAGTAGAAGATGCTCAGCGTCAGATCATTGCGGTAAACCCTACGATATTACGTTTTCTGGATAAAAAAGAGGATGAGGTCATAGGCTCTAATTCTGGTGCCTTTGCCTACACCATAGGTGATGAGAATTATGCCAACATAGATAAAGGCATTAAAGAAGAGGGATCATGGCGCGGTGAGTTAGAGATCCGTTCGCATGAAGATATCAGCCGTTTGGTATGGGTCTCTGTGGATGCCATACTCAAAGATGAAAAGATACAAAACATCATTATCTTGGTCACAGACATCTCAGAGATCCAAAAATCACGTCTGCAATTAGAGTATATTGCAACCCATGACACCTTAACTGACCTTCCCAACCGAGTACTCCTTTATGATAGACTTGCCGTCTCTATCAACCGTGTACAACGTTCAGACTCTTTAGGTGCTGTTGTCTTTCTAGATATTGATAATTTTAAAGATATCAATGATAACTTTGGTCACAACTATGGAGATGAGCTTCTGAAGATCTGTGCGCAAACGTTGCTCTCATCTCTGCGTAAAAAAGATACAGTTGGACGTATTGGAGGAGACGAGTTTTTGATCATTATTGATGAACTCTACTCTTTAAGCGATATTGAAGAGGTGGTTAAAAAGCTCTCATCTCTTTTTGACAAACTGGTCAAAGTCAAAGATGTGGAGTTTGACCTTTCTGTAAGTATGGGTGTCTCTGTCTTTCCAGACAATGGTACTGATGTAGAGCAGCTCATCAATGAAGCTGATATTGCTATGTCGAACATCAAAGAGATGGGCCGTAATAATTATGGATTTTACTCCAATGAACTCTCCGAACAGTCTCATGAAGTGTTTCATGTGGGTCGTGGGATCAAACATGCACTTCGTAATGATGGTTTTTATATGGCCTATCAGCCACAGATCTCTTTGAGTACAGGTGCATTGATGGGCATAGAGGCACTGTTGCGATGTAACGATGAGAACTTAAAAGAGACCAATATTGAGCATCTTATCTCTATTGCTGAAAAAAGCTCGTTGATCATTGAGTTGGGTGAACGCATTTTTGTTTTGGTCTGTGAGCAGATCGCAAGGTGGAACAAGATGGGTCAGCCCTCTTGTGTTGTTGCTATTAACCTCTCTAGACGTCAGTTAAGTGACAGACATCTGGTCGCAATGATAGAAAAGACGGTCAAAAAATACAAGATCGACATAGATCAAATAGAGTTTGAGATCACAGAGAGTGCACTTATACACAGTCATACTCTTGCACAAGACAATGTACGCAGACTTCGTGAAATGGGCTTCAGGTTCTCTATAGACGACTTTGGTACAGGTTTTTCATCCCTTTCAAACCTACGCTATTTTTCGCTTGACAAGTTAAAGATCGACCGAAGTTTTATTGTTGAGATCGCAGAGAACAGCCATGACCAGATCATTGTCGAAGCAACGATCAACATGGCAAAAAGTTTAGGTTTGACTGTCTTGGCTGAAGGGGTAGAGACGGAAGAACAGGCCAATATATTACGCAGGTATGGTTGTGATGAGATGCAGGGCTATCTCTACAGTAAGGCCATCAGTGCAAAAGCTTTTGAACTTTTAGCGGGACAGCAAAACGTTAAGAACAGTTAAACATTTCTAACACATCATACGCTTTTAACCACACATTGATATTT
>JALWKG010000141.1 GCA_027081565.1 Helicobacteraceae bacterium | reverse complement strand
CATTCGGCGCAAGTGAGCCTTGAGAGATGGTAAAGTTGGTGTTACTCACGCTGTAGTCCAAGTCCGCAACAAGTGTAGATGTGAGTAACAGTGATACAAAGAGCCCTACTTTAATCTTCAACAATCGATCCATCATTAAGCCTGATAATACGGCGCACACTCTCTATGACATACTCATCATGAGAGGCGAACAAGATGGTTACCCCCTCCTCTTCGTTAAGGCGGCGCATCATGTTCATCAAGGCTATAGAGTTTTTAGAGTCTAGGTTGGCGGTAGGCTCATCCGCCAAGATGATCTTGGGCTTAGAAGCGACCGCTCTCGCCACTGCCACACGCTGCTGCTGACCGCCGCTCAAGGTGTTGGGAAGCGACTGCAGTTTGTCTTGTATCTCTAAAAGTTCTGCCACCTCTTTTACACGGTTTTTGATCTCGTTATCATCAAACCCTCGTAACTTCATAATAAAACCGATGTTCTCCTCCACACTCAAAACAGGCACCAGGTTGTAAGACTGAAAGACAAAACCCATCTCATTAAGACGCAGCAAGGTGCGTTCATCTTCACTCAGTGTTGTGATCTCTTTTTCATCCAGATAGATCTTGCCACTGTCAACACTGTCAAGCGCACCAATGGCGTTAAGCAGTGTTGTCTTTCCACATCCTGAAGGGCCGTTGAGTAGAGAGAACTCCCCTTCTTCTATGGTAAGGTTAATGTTTTTAAGAGCGTGCACCTCTCGTGACTCGCCTCTATAAAAATACTTTTGAACTTCTGTGAGTTGTATCATGTCTCTGCCTTTATAACCTCTATAGGGTTAAGATGTTTGATCTTTCTCAGTGGTAACAGTACACTAAAGAGTGAGGCACTGAGTATAGCCAAGAAGGTGTTGATAAAATAGATGGGTGAGATGTCAGCATAGAGGACGGTGTCAAGTCCAAAAGCGGCCAGACCCTCTGAAAACTGTGAGAGGTTGAGTCCATAATGGTGTAGGTACACTAATGAGAGAAGCCCTAAAACAGCACCCACAACATAACCAACCACACCTACAAAAAGTGCCTCGAGTAGAACCTCTCTTCTGATGTACTTGTACTCCATCCCCACGGCCCGCATGATCCCAAACTCTCTAATACGGTCTAGTACAGAGACATACATCACGCCCAGTATTCCGATGAACACCACCAAGATGACGATGAAAAAGGTGATGCTGTTAAAGATACTCATCATGTCCTGCATCTGTTTGAGCATGGGGTTTAGCTCCAAAAAGTCCATCACACTCAGTTGTGGATATGCTTTTTGCAGGGTGGCCTGTAGTGTTGGATACGCTGTTCTAATAGCGATCTGGGTCGCTACCGTGTCACTGACCCCTAAAAAACGCTCAAGATGTCTTCTCTCAACATAGAGTGCCGAACGATCCAAGACCACATTGCTTGTCTGCATGATGCCTCGGATCTTCAGTGCCATCGCATTGATCTCTCCACTAGAATCTTGTGTAGAGAAGATCACTTTGGAGCCGACGTGTACTTTCAAGGTCTTAGCCAACTCTTTACCTATGAGTACCCCTCTTTTACCAAGCTCAAGCTTACCCTCGACCAAGAACTTATCAAAACGTCCAAAAGCGATCTCTTCGTCCAAGTTTATACCCACCACCGAAGAGAAGGCAGACTTACGCGCCGTAGCACTCAGTCCATCCACACTCAGACGACGTACAACGGCTTGAACGTCTGGACGTTTGTTCAGTGATGCCTCTATGGTCTTGGCATCTTTGATGACATTGTCGAGGTTTTTGTTCAGTCTGTAGTGAGGGTTGTAGAGACTGATCTCTCCACAGTCACTGCGTTTGGTCTTGTCTATGAGGTTGGAGGTCATACCATCGTAGATGCCCTGAATACTTAACATCATACTCATACTCACTGCGATCATAATCACTACCAAAAGTGTACGTGAGAGTCGTAAAAAAGCATTTTTCCAGGCCAGTTTCAAGATAAGTCTAAACATGGTGGCTCGCTTCTACTGGTTTAAAAGAGTTTATATAGCGTATAGGATAGATAATACTTAAAAAGTTCAGCAGGTAGATCACAGCAACATTCCAACTGATGGTGAACAGGTCAAAAGCAAGCGGGATCTCGTCTGAGACCACACCATAATCTTTATAGGTCTCACTGATACCTTCCATGACAAAAGGGTGCAGACTGAAGTAGTAGGCGATGTATGCACCTATAGGCGTCGCAAACAAGATGGCAGCACTAGAGAGTATAAAGATCTCGTTAAAAAGCAGCAGACGGATCTTGCCTCTTGTCAGTCCTATGGAGCGCAGTGTTCCAAACTCTCTGACTCTTGAGCTGACATTGATAAAGCCAAAGATCATGATGACAAAAAAGATCACCACAAAAAAGAGGGCTATGGAGATGTAACCAAAAATGCTGTCTACCTGCATCGCCTGCACCATAGACTTCATCAGCACCTTCCATGTCACACTCTCATACTGCGGATCCAACTGTTTTATAATCTCTTCGTTAACAGCATCGACCCTGTCCAGATCATCAAGCCTGATATTGATGTAAGATGCCTTGTTTTTAGCATACATCAGTTCATCAAAATAGCTGCGACTCAAAAATGCCGCCGTAGAGTCAAACTCAAAGGCACCTGTTTTAAAGGTACCGCAGAGTTTGAAAAGGTCTGCGGCAAAAGAGTTGTCACTGGCACTTCCTACAAAGCTCACCTCATCACCCAGTTTGACCTGCAGTTTTTTCACCAAGTCCACACCCGCATAGAGACAGTTTCCAGAATCTTTACTCAAGTAGCTTCCAGAGACAAGGGTGCTGTAAAGTTCACTCATCTCACGCTCTTTTTGAGGCTCTATCCCTGCGACCATAGCCGCAGTTGAGCGGTCCTTGGACGAAAGCAGTCCATAGGTCTCATAACGTGAAGTGTAGTCACTGATACCCTCTATTTTTGAGAGTACTTTTTCTACACTGGCCACATCTTCTATGAGATAGTCGTTGCCACCCTCTTCTCTGTACCCTTTTTTATAGATCTCGATAGCACCCGTATAGACCTTCAGCGCATTTTTAAGCATAGACCCATGAGAGCCATCCATCAACGCCACATAGGCGATAAACATCAAAGCAGAGAAAAAGGTCAGCACAAAGGTCGTAATAGAGCGCCCTCTGTAAAAGAGTATGTTTTTAAGTGCCAGTGAAAACATTAGCGTGAGAACCTTTTGAGTGCACTTTTACGAAAGTACTGATCTGAGATCTTGGAGTCGTAGTGTACATCTTCTAAAATGATCTCCGTATAGTTGTTAGGCTTCTCTACAGGCTGGATCTTCCAGTGTGTCGGCGTATAGTACTTGCCGTACTTCTTGACCTCTGTATAACTAAAGGTACGTACCGCTTCTCCGTCTTCATCATAAAAGGTATCTTTTTGAGAGGTATAGGTCGTGGTATCTACCTCAGAGATGATCTTGCCCCACACTACTGCCGCATCCTCTTTAGGTGTCAGCTCCAATGTCACCAGCGTCCCCTCTTTTTTCAAGATCTTGGGATCATAATCATCCACCATAGAACTCTGCTTGACCATGTCATCATTGGTCACATCCGAGCCCATCCAGTTTTGAAGCATCATAGAAGGCGGGATCTTGATGGTACGCTCTATCTTGGGCACATACTGCCACATCTGCCCATCAAGACTTAAAAAGGTGATGCCTCTGTCTTTTGGCGGATAAAGTGTTTTAACAAAACTCTTTTTACTCCCCTTCGCCCAGGTCTCCATCTTCATGGTACGTTCATGTCCCATAGAGACAATATACATGGTCATCTTCATATGAATATTTTGTCCACGCATGTTGTTGTCTATCTTTTTGATGATCTCACTGGCTTCATCTGCCATAAGGGATACCCCAACCAATAGAAGACCTATAAACACTTTTTGAACATTAACCAGTTTCATTACATCACCTCCGTTATCATACCCTGCACGATACTGATACCCGCACCTTGGATCTTCTCCAGCTCCTCTTTACTGCTCACGCCTGTTGCAATGATCTGTATGCCCAAAGTATCTGTTGCCATCTGTAGACTGCTCAGAAGCGGTGCACTGTTATCGATGAGATCGAGTAAAAAGATCTTGCTTATCTTAATAAATTCCGGCTTTAAAAGTTCTAGGTAGTCGATGTTGTCCGACTCTGTACTAAACTCACCAATACCAAAACGATAACCATGCTGCTTGATCAGTGAAACGTAGCGTTTTGCACTCTCAAGGTCTGAGACAATAAAACGCTCCGGAAGTTCTATACAAAAGTCAATATTGTGGATGTTCTCAAAACCCTCAAACTCTTTTTGTAAAACACCAAAAGTACGCGCTTCAAGTAGCAGTGCGTTGGCAAATGAGAAAGTATAACGTCCCTGCTTTTCGTTGCTGGAGAAGTTTTGTACCATGACTTTGATGACCTGCATATAGATGTCAAGCACTTTATGAGCCTTGACAGCAGGACCAATAAAACGTCCATAAGGATAAACTGTACCATTGTTGCCATGCATAACAATACTGATGCCTCTGTCATAAATACTGTTTTGCGACATATCAATGACGTTACGCACCTCATAACTGAAGTTCTCTTTACGTAAGGCAGTAGCTATAAGGTACGACCAATCTTCTTGTGTCAACTGCTCTTTATAACGCATCACCTCTTTTTGATCACGACAAATATCACTGCCCTTCTCGTCTAGCATTTGAGCTGTTTTTTCTAAAAACTGTTCACATTTTTCATGAGCACCAAAACGATAAAGACTCTTTTTCAACTGATAGTTGGACGCTTCAGCTTTATCTATAAAGCTCTCTAAGATCGCTTCTTGTATGGAGCAGGCCTCTAACTCTGTAGCTCCTGGCATCAAAAGGACAATACGGTTCTCCTGCACACGAGAGACCAGCTGGTTGAGCATCTTTTTACTCTTTGTGATCACTACACTGGCCAGTGTCATGAAGAGTGCTTCATAATCCGTCTCTTCAGCAACAGTCTCAACATTCAACTCCAACATCAACACCGCACCCCCGTCAAACTCACTGTTCTCCATACACTCTTCATGACACTTCAACATAAGATAGTGTTCGTTGTAGAGTTTGGGAAGCTTTTCGGTGTAGAGCTTTTT
>JALWKG010000140.1 GCA_027081565.1 Helicobacteraceae bacterium | reverse complement strand
GATGAGTGGCTTGAAGAGGGACACAGTATCTATAATCACTTTGGAGAGATGGTTCTGGCCAAATAACTATTTTTAGTTTTTGCGCCTATATAGTGAAAAGCCTTGTGCTTTTTCTATTTTGGCGAAGTAGTGTTCTTCTACTCTGATAAACTGTATATATTGCCATAGTCATGGTGCAAAATCACATTTTATGATATATTTAAGCCTCTCTTTTTAAAATATCCTTCACATCAGTTTACTTTTTTAAGCGCTAAGGTATAGAGTAAAGTTATCATTTATTCTAATTTAGGTATAATCCCGCGTTTATTGCTCCCTAGTGGGTAATCTACTGGAACTTATTTTATAAAGGAATTGTATGCCTACAATCAACCAATTGATTCGTAATGAGCGCAAGCGTCAGGTAAAGAAGTCTAAATCTGCTGCACTTGTATCTTGTCCTCAGCGTCGTGGTGTATGTACTCGTGTATATACAACTACACCAAAAAAACCAAACTCGGCTCTACGTAAAGTAGCTAAAGTCCGTCTTACTTCTGGATTCGAAGTTATTTCGTATATCGGTGGTGAGGGTCACAACCTTCAAGAACACTCTATCGTTCTTGTACGTGGTGGTCGTGTAAAAGACCTTCCAGGTGTTAAGTACCACATCGTTCGTGGTGCACTTGATACTGCTGGTGTTTCTGGTCGTACAGTTGCACGTTCTAAATACGGTACTAAGAAGCCTAAAAAATAGAACAACGTTAGTTCGTTTACTACGCAATAACTTCGATGCTCAGGTGAGTTAAGAAGAGTATTTTTGTAGGGGACAACACAGAGACTAAGTCTTTGAGTAAATTTTTAAAATTGAAGGAACTCTTATGAGAAGAAGAAAAGCACCCGTACGTGAGATCATGCCTGATCCGATCTACGGAAGTAAAATTGTTACAAAATTCATCAACAAAGTAATGCTTGATGGTAAAAAAAGTACAGCTGAAAAGATCATGTACTCTGCACTAGACATCATCTCTTCACGTGGTGAAACTCCAGGTGTTGAAGTGTTTAATGCAGCAATTGACAACATCAAGCCAGTGATTGAAGTTAAATCACGTCGTGTAGGTGGGGCAACATACCAAGTTCCAGTAGAAGTTCGTCCTGTACGTCAACTTTCATTGGCACTACGTTGGATCATTGACGCAGCGCGTAAGCGTAACGAGCGTACAATGGCTGAGCGTTTGGCTAATGAACTTATGGAAGCTGCGACTGACAAAGGTTCAGCATTCAAGAAGAAAGAAGATACTTACCGTATGGCAGAAGCAAACAAAGCGTTTGCTCACTACCGCTGGTAATATAAAGACCGTCCAGATTCTGCTTGCAGGATCGGACAACCCATCGGAAAACGAGAAACGGAAAGCGGAAAGTGGAGTTTTTCTCCTTTTTCCGATTTCCGATTTCCGATTTTCGAAACAAAACTATAGGATAACTATTATGGCAAGATCTCATAAATTAGCTGATGTACGTAACATCGGTATTGCTGCACACATTGATGCAGGTAAAACAACAACAACAGAGCGTATTCTTTTCTACACAGGTGTAGAGCACAAGATCGGTGAGGTTCACGATGGTGCAGCCACTATGGACTGGATGGAACAAGAGCAAGAGCGTGGAATTACAATTACTTCTGCCGCTACAACTTGTGAGTGGGATGGCAAGCAGATCAATATCATTGATACACCAGGCCACGTTGACTTTACTATTGAAGTTGAGCGTTCTATGCGTGTTCTTGATGGTGCAGTATCTGTTTTCTGTGCTGTTGGTGGTGTTCAGCCTCAGTCTGAAACAGTATGGCGTCAGCGTAACCGTTATAAGGTTCCTTCAATTGTTTTTGTTAACAAGATGGACCGTACGGGTGCAGACTTTTACGAAGTAGAGCGTCAGATCCGCGATCGTCTTAAGGGTAATCCAATGCCTTTCCAACTTCCTATTGGTGCAGAAGATCAGTTTGAGGGTGTTGTTGACCTTGTTAAGATGAAAGAGATTGTCTGGGATGCTGATGCTGCAATGGGTTCTGCATACCACGAACAAGATATTCGTGAGTCTCTTCAGGAGATCTCTGAGGAATACCGTGAAAAAATGCTAGAGACACTTTCTGAAGTTGATGGCAATGATGATTTCGCTGAAAAATTCCTTGATGGCGAGTCTTTCACTGAAGCTGAAGTAAAAGCAGCGATCAAGGCAGCAACACTTGGTATGGCGATCGTTCCAATGACTCCGGGTACTGCTTTCAAGAACAAGGGTGTTCAGACACTTCTTGACGCTGTTGTTGATTACCTTCCTTCTCCACTAGAGTCTGAGGCAATCAAAGGTACTTTGATGGAAGATGAAGAAGTTGAAGTAGAAGTTCCTTCAACTGATGATGGTGCCTTTGCTGCACTAGCATTTAAGATCATGACCGATCCATTTGTTGGTGTTCTTACTTTTGTCCGTGTTTATCGTGGTTCATTAGACTCAGGTTCTTATGTTCACAATACAACTAAAGATAAAAAAGAGCGTATCGGCCGTATCGTTAAGATGCACGCGATTAAGCGTGAAGAAGTGAAGACGATCTACGCTGGTGAAATTGGTGCTGTTGTTGGTCTTAAATCAACAACGACTGGTGATACACTTTGTGATCCAGAAGAGAAGATCGTACTAGAGCGTATGGATTTCCCAGAGCCAGTTATCTCTGTTGCTGTTGAGCCTAAGACTAAAGCTGACCAGGAAAAAATGGGTATTGCACTTGGTAAACTTGCTGCAGAAGATCCTTCTTTCCGTGTTCACACTGACGAAGAGTCTGGTCAGACAATTATCTCTGGTATGGGTGAGCTTCACCTTGAGATCCTTGTTGACCGTATGTTCCGTGAATTTAAAGTTGACGCAGAAGTTGGTGCACCTCAGGTTTCTTACCGTGAGTCGATCAAAGACGAAGTCAACCAAGAATACAAATACGCTAAGCAGTCTGGTGGTCGTGGTCAGTTTGGTCACGTTTATCTTACAGTTAAGCCAGGTGAGCCAGATACAGGTTTTGTATTCCACAACAACATCAAGGGTGGTTCAGTTCCTCGTGAATTCATCCCTGCAGTTGAAAAAGGTTGTTCTGAAGCAATGCAGACTGGTGTTCTTGCGGGTTACCCAATGGAAGACGTTGATGTTACACTTTATGATGGTTCATACCACGATGTTGACTCTAATGAGATGGCGTTTAAACTTGCTGCATCAATGGGATTCAAAGAGGCATGTCGTAAGGCAAGACCATCTATTCTTGAGCCAATGATGAAAGTAGAAGTTGAAGTTCCTGAAGACTTCATGGGTGACGTTATTGGTGACCTTAACCGTCGTCGTGGTCAGGTTAACAACATGGGTGACCGTGCTGGTAACAAGATCGTTGATGCTTTCGTTCCTCTTTCTGAGATGTTCGGTTACTCAACTGACCTTCGTTCAGCAACTCAGGGTCGTGCGACTTACGCGATGGAATTCGATCACTATGAAGAAGTTCCACGTAATGTAGCTGAAGAGATTCAGAAAAAGCGTAACGGTTAATCTTTACACTCTTTGACGCATCCGCGTCACTGTTCTTGGGTCTCCAAGAACAGACCTTCAAATATCCTTTAACAAATATCACTATTTAAACACAAAATTTATATTTTATATAAGTTTATCAGCAATTAGAGTGTAGAATGATGGACATTTACAGATTAGGTCTTCTTATGAAACAATTTATACTATTAATACTTTTCACACTCACGCTTTTTGCCCAAAATCCAAAATCATTTGCAGCCTTAGGCGATGTTACTTATGACGATATTGAGACTTTTAAAAAACTAAAAGAGATGCCTTCGATGAAAGATTATGAAGGTGATATCGATGCTTATATTACATTTGCATTGTCGACGAAAGAGATGGGTTTTGCTGTTGATGCCAAAGATAAATCAGTTGACAGTAAGGTTTATTTAAAAGCACTTCGCAAACTCTCAGCAGAACATGATGCTATTATCTTAAACAGTCGTAAACGCTTTAAAGAGGCGATGAGTGATGAAGATAGTGAAACCATTAACAAGATGGTACTATGTGGTGTTATCAACCCTGAAAACTACAAAAATGAACTCATAGATTATTATAGTGAGTTTGGTGAAGACAGTAACCTCTCGAGTTTGGATGCGATGTATCAAGAGTATTTGCAAAGTATTAAAAAAGATACCAACACTTCCAAGTTGACAGAAGCTCAAAAGGAAAAGAGAGAGAATGCGGCACGTATTAAACGTATTCGTGCCAAGATAGAGGCTAAAGAGGCGGCACTTGAGAAGTCTGTCGCACAAGAACAAAAACGTGAAAAAGAGAAGGTATTAAGTAAGCAGAAAAAAGAGCTTGGTATCGAGTAGGAACTCTACTCTTGAGATTTTTTATACCAGGCAGGCAACTCTGATTCGTTAGGACTGCCTTTCAAGGTCAAAAATGGTTTGTAGTCTGCTTTGTAAGCAAGGCTTTGACACTCTTTGACATAATAGCCCATATAGATCCACTCAAGATGGTTGTTCTTGGCATAACTTATCTGCCGTAACATAGAGTACTTCCCCAGTGAGAGATGTTGGTACTCTGGATCATAGTAAAAATAGATGCTTGAGATCCCATTTGGCAAGATATCTATAAGATCGACCGCGATTAACTTCTCCTCATCAAAATAGAGTACTTCATAACCGTACTCGTTATAACCATTGACAAATGACATATAGTAATTTTTGATGTTGATAGGTTGTCTGTCCCATCCGCGCCGTTCATGCATATGGTTATGGTACTTCTCAAAAAGTGCGATATGGGCATGTGATGCCGTGGGTTTACGAAGTACAGTCTTGATATGGGAATTTTTCTTCATAACCCTGCGTTCCGATTTTGAAAACTTGTAGCCATTGACATCGATCTTGATGCTCTCGCAAGCAGAACACCCCTCACACATAGGACGAAAGTACATGTTTCCAAACCGTCGCCAACCCCGTTCTATAAGGTGGGCGTTATACTCTATGTCACACTCTTGTATGATCTTGTAATGGGTAGTTTGCTCATGGTCTGGAATATAGGAACACTTTTCAGAAAGTGTACACTCGTTGAGTAGATGATTCATAGATGTGTTCTGCTTTA
>JALWKG010000139.1:3632-5156 GCA_027081565.1 Helicobacteraceae bacterium | reverse complement strand
AGTGTGCATCGATGGCATTGTTGACGATGTTGATGATAACTTGAGCAAACTCATTGGCATAGGTCATGATATTAACATGCTTGTTACAGGTGTAGGAGAGTTCTATATTTGCTACTACCAGGCGTGGTCTTGTGAAATTAATACCACGTTCTATCAACTCACAGACTGTGTGGAGCTTAAGTTGTTTGTTTGGTTTGAAGAAGCTTTGAAAATCATCAATGGTTTCAGAGAGATAGATGATGGTACTTGAGATGTGTTCGAGTGCATTGTTTGTCTCTTCAACACTGGCTTTTCCTAGAAGTGCATTGATCTTGATAGTTGCGATTTGCAGAGTAATGGTGGAGAGTGGTTGACGCCACTGGTGAGCGATCATACTGATCATCTCTCCCATAGCGGCTTGGCGTGACTGTGCTAAAATAAGAGCATCCTTTTCTACCAGTTCACGGACTTTGGACTGGATGCGATCTTCTAAGATACTGTTAAGTTCTTGAAGTTCTTTGGTCTTTTCCTTTACATTGTGTTCCAGGGATTTGGTCAAGACCTCCAACTCCTCTTTTTGACGTGTTATGATCTCATTACCCTGATCAATACGTGCTTTATAAAAATAGATAATAAAAGTCATGGTTAAGATAACAATAGAAATATAAGAAATGTCGCCTAATGTATAGTTTGTCTTAAAAAATGGTTGAAGTTTGGTGAGAAAAAGAGAGAGTATAAAGATAAAGATCCAGCGTATGCCCGTGTTAGAACCTTTATAAAAAAAGATAAGTGCTGGAAATGTCAAGAGCCAAATATGTCTGAGGTCTTCTGGTCTTGAAATCATGATCAATAGGTCAAAAATGATGATAAACTCTAACGAAAGCAGTGAGGTGATCGCCTCAAACCATTGGTGTTTGGTACGAAGCAAATAGCCCATGACCAACAAAACTACAATAGATGTAAGGTCTAAAATAATGCCTGCCGCATTTATATGGACTATGTTAAGAACAGTGTTAAAAGTCAGTCCGGCAACAGCAAGAGCGATACTGATATTAATAACACTATGGCGTACCTGGAAATCACTGGCTTCGTCTTCAAATGTAATATTACCCTTAATGGTTTGTAAAAATTTGTCTTTGAAGTTTGTCAAACGGTTGCTCACAGATATTGAGATAAAGGCATTCTACTACATAAATTGTTAAATTAAGTTTTATTTTAGTAAATTACTCTAAAAGTATAGTAAGTAACCAGCGAGATCAAGGAATATAGATCTTGTCGATCATTTCTTGATATTCATCTTCGCAGTTACTCTCCAGTGTGATGCCTCCACCGCTTTTGTAGGTGAGTGCACCTTGTTGGTTCTGCTCTATAAATCGTATCATGACAGCACTGTCAAAGTCTTTTCCATCAAAATATCCAAATACACCTGTGAAAAAACCGCGCTCGTGCATTTCTACCTCGTTGATGATCTTAAGAGTACTTTTTTTAGGGGTGCCACTGATACTTCCTGCAGGGAGAAGTTGGTTAAGGGTCTCTCCAAAGTTT
>JALWKG010000139.1:0-3622 GCA_027081565.1 Helicobacteraceae bacterium | reverse complement strand
GAAGGGTTCCTATGACTTTAGAAGAAACTTGTAATAGTGTCTTGTCTCCTGTTTGAAGCTGGTCGATGTAGCGAAAATCTTCTACTTTGATGTTTGAAGCTACGATACCAAGGTCGTTTCTAAGCAGGTCGACTACCATAATATGTTCTGCCATCTCTTTTTGGTCAGCCAAGATCTTCTCTTTAGCATTTTTAACAGCAGCATTGATGGTACCTTTCATAGGATATGTAGAGATGGTGTTCTCTTCGATCTTTACAAAACGTTCGGGTGAAAAACAGACAAACTGATTTTTAAACCGCAGTTTAAATTTGGCGTGTGCTTTTTGGTAGATCTGATGAAGTGTCAATGATGTTTGTATGGGGGTAGAACAGGTGTAGTTAAGCAGGTAGGTCTCACCCGCTTTGATGTGTTCTATGATCTTGTCAAAGCCCTCTTTATAGGTGGCATAGTCTATAGGTGATTTGCTCAGGTTGACCGGTTGTTGTTGGGTGGTAGGGGTGAAGGAAAACTCTATGTCTTGATCCAAAAGCTCTTTTTGACTGTAAATCAACACTGTTTTTGCAGTAAAATCACTGATGAGTAAAAAAGGGATGCCTTGGGCGGCAAGGGTGGAGATCTTAGCGATCATGTATGAGTTTTTTGAGAACAGCCATACGCATAGATACCCCATTAGCAACCTGCTCTAAGACCTTACATCTAGGGTCTGCCAGGAGGGAGTCATCGATGTCAATATTTCGATGAACAGGGCCGGGGTGTAAGATAATAAGGTCTCTCTTCCCTACCAACTCACTGGTAATACAGAAGTCACTGGCATAATCTTTTAGTGAGGCATAAGACTGCTGAGAGTGGCGCTCTGTCTGGGTACGCAGACTCATAATAATATCAACAGAATCAATGACATCCTCTATATGATAAGTGTTGGGCAGTGTTGTTGTTGGCATAAACTGAGGGGGCGCGACAAGGATGACTTCAAGACCAAAACGTGTCAGTAATTCGATGTTAGAGTTGGCCACACGAGAGTTTTTAATGTCTCCTACGATGGCGATACGTTTGCCTTTAAGGTCTCCAAAATGTTGTTTCAGAGTAAAGAGGTCCAAGAGTGCTTGGGTAGGATGGGCATGGGCACCATCTCCAGCATTGATAATAGAGGCTTGGGTATGGTTGGAGAGGATCTTGGGAACACCGGCATTGGAATGACGGACGATGATGGCATGGGGGCCCATTGCATCGAGGTTTGTCGCAGTATCGACGAGGGTCTCACCTTTTTTGGTTGAGCTTTTAGCAACATCGAGGTGAACCATCTCCGCACCGAGACGTTTGGCTGCGATCTCAAAAGAGCTTTTGGTACGTGTTGAATTCTCAAAAAAGAGGGTGATGATGATCTTGTCTTGCAAGATACGATCAAAACCGCCTTTAGAAAACCGTTCAGCGTCTTCAAGCAGTGCTTCGATCTCGGCAACACTAAAGTCATCTGTCCTTATAAGGTGGCGCATCATGGATCTCCTCTAAAATAGTTATGTGATTATAGCAAAAGTGTCTGGGCTATGGTAGCGATGTCTCTGGAAAAGCGTGTAAAATCAGGGTATTGGTCTCTAAAATAAGGCTCAGAGACGGTTGCAAAACTGTAATCATCATCATGACAGTTAAGTGTCCACTCGAAGTCGTAAGATCTCTCTTGCAGTGCTTTGATGGAGAGTATGGTGTCGTTGATACAGCCAAGTCTACAGTGAGAGACCAGAAGTGCCTTAGCTTCAAAACGTTTTATAAGGTCTATGATCATGGTATTTTTGTCTATAGGGACATAAAGACCACCCGCTCCTTCAATGATCAAGATGTCACAGCGTGCCTCGATTTTTTCAATGGCTTTGTCCACAACAGTAAGGTCTATCGGTTCTGCATTGTTGGCACAGTAGGGTGCTGCCGGAAGTCTGAACTGTATGGGAACAAGGTCGTTGATACTAAGGTCTTTCATAAGGGGGTTGAGCTCTTGGACAAGGGTTAACAAACTTGACCCATCTGGAGGGGATTGTTCTACACCGGTCTCTATGGGTTTGATGACCCCGACGCGGTGCCCAAGTTCAGCGTAGTGTTTCAAGAGATGGGTTGTGACATAAGTCTTTCCTATGTCTGTGTTGGTCGCGGTAATGAAGATGCGTTTAGTCATGATAGATACTTTTTCGTTATAATTTCGCACTATTTTACAGCAGGGATGCTTTGAGTCGAACCTCACTTCTCTGACTAAGGTTTATTGATGAATAATTTTGAAGAATTTGCAACCTATTTTGTCCAAAAGGTAGGCTCGAAAGAGGGTGCAGTCAGCCCGGCTATTGTGCAGTCAGCAGCTTTTGGATACGACTCTCCTGAAACAGCGGAGGGGATCTTTGACGGCAGTGTGAAAAAACCACTCTATGCACGTATGGGAAATCCAACCAATGCGAAACTTGAAGGCATTTTGGCAGAGATGGATGGCGGGGTTGGTGCTGTTGTCACAAGTTCAGGGATGGCAGCAACAACACTGGCAACGATGTCTCTACTTAAAAGTGGTGACAGTATCATCAGTATTGGTGGTCTTTTTGGTGGTACCTACTCTTACTTTTCTGAGACCTTGAGCCGTTTTGGGATGTGTACAAAATTCTTTGATGTTGATGAGTTTGAAGCGATCGAAGATGCTATTGACGAAACTACTAAGATCATTTTTTTGGAGTCTGTTGGTAACCCAAATATGCGTCTTCCAGACATCAGAGCTATTGCAGACATCGCAAGTCGCAACGGGATCGTTCTTATTGTTGACAACACGATCACTCCTATGAGTGTAGCACCTATAGAACTCGGTGCTGACATCGTGGTCTACTCTACGACTAAGATCATTAGCGGTAATGCTTCAGTACTTGGTGGTGCGGTGGTCTTCCGTGCCATTAATGATGGTGATGACAAGTTTAAAACTGAGCGTTATGAAGAGGTGCATAAGTTCATCAAAAAGATGGGGAAGATGGCACTGATCGCTAATGCTAAAAAACGTGCCATGAGAGACTTTGGTATGAGTGCTTCGGCCTTCTCTTCTTACCTGACACTTCTTGGCTTGGAGACGATGCCTCTTCGTATGGACCGTGTGGTGAGCAGTGTGGAGCGTGTTGCGATGGCGCTACACCAAAAAGGTCTGAATGTGAATCATCCAAGTATTGATGGACATGAGCAAAATGCACGCTATACAGCACAATTTTCCAAGGGTTGTGGTACTTTGATGACTATAGATATGGGGTCTCAAGAGGCGGCTTACGAGTTTTTACGTAAAACTGAGTTGGCGACGATCACGGCTAACATTGGTGACAGTCGTACACTTGCTTTGCACATGGCTTCTACCATCTATAGTGATTTTGATGCTGAGACACGCAAGTTTTTAGGGATCACCGATGGTCTTATTCGCATCTCTATCGGATTGGAAAATCCTGACGATATTATCGAAGACTTTATACAAGCGGCCAATTAGGGTTTTTTAGTTTGAATGGTTTCAAGAGCAAAAGATAAATTGCTCAAACCATTTTACATATACATTCTCTGTCTGATAACTGTAGTGTTTAGACGTATTAATAAGTCTACATTTTACCTATAAACTCCTTAACAA
>JALWKG010000138.1 GCA_027081565.1 Helicobacteraceae bacterium | reverse complement strand
AGGTAGCCTGCGATGTAAAACGGCTTTTTATCTTCAGTCAGCAAGATGGTCAGTGGCCAGCCGCCCGAACGGTGTTTTACTTTTAAAAAGAGCTGCTGGTAGTAAGCATCAATATGGCTTAACTCCTCTTTATCGACCTTAATGGCGATGTAGTCTCTATTGATCAATGCCGCAATGTTTTTGTTCTCAAAAGATTTATGAGCCATGACGTGACACCAGTGGCAGGTGGAGTAACCTATGGAGAGGAAGATGGGTTTGTGCTCTTTTTTTGCTTTTTCAAAGGCAGCCTCGTTCCATGCAAGCCAATTGACAGGATTGTCTTTGTGTTGTAGAAGATAAGGAGAATGCTCTCTATATAAAAAATTATTCGGATTTTGGGCCAGTAAGATAAGTGGTAGTAATAACAGCAAAAGTTTCATAACACTATTATAGACTAAGGTAATAAAATAAGACAAAAAAACTCCTCTTTAACTAACTGATAACCCATCTCAAAACCCCATGAATAGGGAGCCTTTTCCAATATGTTACATTTTGAACATTGCTGAAAAGTTAGGCAAGAATTTTAGAAATAATTAACGTACTTGTGTTATAGTTACCCAAATTACTTTAGGAGACTGACAATGGCAGTATTTATTAATGACACATGTATCAATTGTGGCGCTTGTATCGACGAGTGTCCAGTAGAAGCGATCGTAGACGAGGACGATAACCCAACGGGTGAGGAACTTTACTACGTTTATCCAGACAAATGTGTAGAGTGTGTTGATCATCATGATGAGCCTGCTTGTGCAACTGCATGTCCAACTGAGGGTTGTATCACTTGGGATCACAAATTCGCTGGTGAAGACAAAGCATTCTTTAACGGTCCTAACTATGTAGATGGTAAAGACTTTGTACTGGAAGATCCAGATGCAGAGATGCCATTCCGTGAAGACATCTCTGATGAAGCTCGTGCTAACCGCGAAAACATCGTAGACTAAGTCTATTTGTATCGGCTTTTGCCGATACTTTTCTACTCTTTTTTTTCACCACTTTTTCCATATATTTTTTTTTAAACTAAAACACAACAACTCTTCGGTATAATCCCATTCTAAATTTTCATATTTGCAGGAGTTCTTCATGGAACGTACACTATCAATAATCAAGCCAGACGCAGTTGCTAAAGGTGTGATCGGTAAGATCCTTTCTCGTTTTGAGGACAATGGTCTTCGTATCGCAGCTACTAAAAAACTGCAACTTTCTCAGCAAGATGCTGAAGCATTCTATGCCGTTCATGCTGAGCGTCCTTTTTTCAAGGATCTTGTTGAGTTCATGATCTCTGGTCCTGTTGTTGTAACAGTTCTTGAAGGTGAGTCTGCAATGCAAAAAAACCGTGACCTAATGGGCGCAACTAACCCTGCAGAAGCAGAAGCTGGTACAATTCGTGCTGATTTTGCTGAGAGCATCGATGCTAACGCTGTTCACGGTTCTGACTCTGTTGAAAATGCAGCAGTAGAGATTGCTTTCTTCTTCGCTGAGAGAGAAATCGCGTAATTTCGGATGAACATACCGTTCAGACGTATTACTTCAACACCTACTGCGTTTAAAGTTGACGCAGAAGGTGTCACGCTAGAAGGTGAAGTTGTCTTCACTGAGCGTAACTTAGCGCTACTAAAAGCAGTGCTAAGTGGTGAGGTTAATCTCACTTGTGACATTTGTGCGGAAGATTTCGCTACAATGTTAAACGAAAAAATAGAGCTGCTCATCTCAAACGGCATTTATAAGGGCTTTAACGAGACTTATGATGTGGTAGAGATACAAGAGAGCTTAGACTTAAACGAGTTTATACACTCAGAAGTCGAATTGATAAAAAATGATTACCACAGCTGTGAAAGCTGTAAAAAACAAGAAAGGAATTAACGATGGCAGTACCTAAAAGACGAGTATCACACTCACGTTCAGCTAAGCGCAGAACACACTACAAGATCACACTAGCACGTCCGGTTAAAGATAAGGATGGTACATACAAGTTACCACACCACATCAACCCAACTACTGGCGAGTACAAATAGTCAATGGTTAAGATTGCGATTGACGCAATGGGCGGGGACTTCGGTCCCGAGCCAATTGTAAAAGGCACCATACAGGCACTTAAAGAGCGTAAGTTTGAAGCTATATTAGTGGGAAAAAAAGATGAGATTTTGTCTTTGTTACCTAAGGGTTATAAAAATAAGATTTCTATAATAGACACTGATGATGTCATAAGCATGTCTGATGCTGCGACAGACGCGTTAAAACGTAAAAAAAGCTCTATCTATATGGCTGTTGACATGGTCAAAAAAGGTGAGGCAGATGGTGTTGTGTCTGCTGGACACAGTGGTGCCACGATGACACTTGCAACCTTACGCTTGGGCCGTCTTAAAAATGTACTACGTCCTGCACTTGTAACCTTAATGCCTTCAAAAGGTAAAAACCGTACAGTTATGCTTGATGTTGGTGCCAATGTAGATTGTGGTCCTGAGCATTTAGCACAGTTTGCTGTTTTTGGCAAGTACTATGCACAGGATGTAATGGGTATAGAAACACCACGTGTTGGACTTTTGGCTAATGGTGAAGAAGCATCAAAAGGTAATGAGGTCACTAAGGCTACTTTTAAGTTATTAGAAGGTTCAGAAGGCTTTATTGGCAATGTTGAAGGTAGTGATATCTTTAATGGTGAATGTGATGTTGTTGTTTGTGATGGCTTCATTGGAAACCTTGTACTTAAAACAGCAGAGGGTGTTGCTTCTACCATCTCTTTCTTCTTGAAAGATTATATCCGTAAATCACCTGTTGCGATTACAGGTGCTCTTTTAATGCGTAAGGTCTTTAAACTTTTGAAAAAAGAGACAGACTATGCAGAAGAGGGCGGTGCGCCACTTGTTGGAATCAAGGGATGTGCAATTGTTGGTCATGGTAAAAGTAATCCTAAAGCAATTAAAAATGCTATCTTTCAAGCGATCCGCTATGTTGATACTGGGGTTAATGAGCATATAGAACGCTCACTCGCTGAACAAAACAAAGGAAAATAATGTACGCTGCTTTCCGCTCTATTGGTGCTTATGTGCCAGAAAAAATTCTTAGCAATGAAGACTTGACTCACATGGTAGACACCACAGATGAGTGGATCACAAAACGTACAGGTATCAAAGAACGTCGTATCGCGGCTGAAAATGAGACTACTTCCGATATGGCAGTAAAAGCAGCAGAATTGGCTATAGAGCGTTCAGGTTTTGCAAAAAATGACATCGATATGATCATTATGGCGACCATCTCTCCAGACTATTTTAATATGCCATCGACTGCAACAGTTGTAGCTCATAAAATGGGACTGGACCAAGTACCTGCTTTTGATATCTCTGCAGCGTGTACCGGTTTTGTGTACATTCTTGCCATTGCAAAAGCGTTCATAGAATCAGGTATGAAAAAGAACATCTTGATCGTTGGTTCTGAGAAGATGTCTGCGATTACAGACTACACTGATCGCGGTACGTGTATCTTGTTTGGTGATGGTGCTGGTGCTGCAGTTATCTCTGCTACTGACAACAAAGAAGAGGCTATCATGGACCTTCATATCGCAGCGGATGGTAGTCTTGGTGACTTCCTGATGACACCCGATGGTGGAACAGGTAACCCCCACCAAAACGAACTGAAATCAGAAGCGTCTTTTATTCAGATGAAGGGTAATGAGACCTTTAAAATAGCGGTACGTACACTTACAAAAGATGTTGTGAAGATCTTAGCAGACAACAATCTTGTTTCGGATGATATTGCACATTTTGTTCCACATCAGGCAAACTACCGAATTATTAAAGCAGTTGGTGATGCTTTGAAAATGCGTGAAGATCAGGTGGTGTTGACAGTACATAAATATGGAAATACTTCAGGTGCTTCGATCCCTATGGCGATCAATGATCTTTATGAAGCGGGTGGTCTTAAAGCAGGCGAGATGATGCTTCTTGACGCTTTTGGAGGTGGCCTCACTTGGGGTTCTGCCTTAGTTCCTTTCTCTCCACTTCAAAAGTAATACACTCTTATTATCAATATATACCAAACTGTTGGTATGTTTTGTTATAATTATAATAATTTAAAACTATCGAAGGCTATTTATGGAGCTTGACAAACAATTATTAGGCCTGTTTTTTGGTGCTATTGTGGTTATTTTTTTATGGGTAAATTTACGTAACCCTTACTCTGGAAAAAATGATCGTCGTAAAAAAGAGCAGCGTTCTGGACTTAGAGATAGGCGTGTCAGTAAAAGAGGGCGTAGAAAAGCGAATCAGCTCAAACATGAAAGTCAACTCACTGATAGACGTCAAGAACGTTCAGAAAGAAGAGTAGACGAAAGAAACCGCCGTCATAGAAAACGTCGTAAGAGTGACCGTGTCCACTAATATCTATGCAGACAGTTTGATACGTGTTGAGATCGAAGAGAGTGAAATTCCATGGTTGAAGATCTTTGCTCAAGAGAAGCGTAAAGAGTTTAGTGAGTGTAGTGCCGAAGAGAGAAGCGCACTGCTTGAGGCTGTGATTATGATAGAAAAAGTGATGCTAAGCTACTATCAACCGACTAAGATCAACATTGCCTCTTTTGGTAACTACGTGCCACAAGTGCATTGGCACGTTATGGCACGTTTTAGTAATGACAGTTTTTTTCCTGAACCAATGTGGGGTGAGAAACAGAGAGAAAGTACACTTGAATTACCTTCTTTCAAAAAGTTTTGTGAACAGATCAACCAAGAATTCCTTACTGTTGCAAAGGCAGCTCAATAGTAAAGGCTGCCCCCTCATGTACATTGTTTGCATAGAGTAATCCCCCTAACTCTTTTTCAATGATTATTTTACTCATATAGAGACCTAGCCCAGTACCATTTTTTCCTTTAGTACTGTAATATGGCTCAAAAATCTGGTTGATGTTTTTCTCTTCTATCCCACCTGCATTGTCTTTTATAATGATCTTTATACTACTTTTTTCTGTTTGGATCTCTACATAGATCTGTGGGTCGACAGTTTGGGCATCCAAGTGTGCATCGATGGCATTGTTGACGATGTTGATGATAACTTGAGCAAACTCATTGGCATAGGTCATGATATTAACATGCTTGTTACAGGTGTAGGAGAGTTCTATATTTGCTACTACCAGGCGTGG
>JALWKG010000137.1 GCA_027081565.1 Helicobacteraceae bacterium | reverse complement strand
AATACTCCAAAACTATATAGTCATCTATATAGTGTTTAGTCGATGGCGTAGTCAAGTGGATCTTTTTCACCTGCCTGCTCAAAACCATTGAGACGCAAACGACAACTGTCACAGACGCCACAGGCCTTCTCTTCGTTTTGATAACAGCTCCAGGTCAAGGCAAGCGGTACATGGTGTTTGAGTGACTCTAAAACGATCTCTGACTTTTTAAGATGTACCAAAGGCATTTCGATGGTGATGTTTGTACTCTCTTTTGTTCCAAGGTTAATGCTCTCTTGCATAGAAGTGATGTACGCTTCTCTACAGTCAGGATACCCACTGCTGTCCTCTTCTACCACACCGATACAGATCACCTCGGCACCCTCTTTTTCAGCAATAGCTGCAGCCATACTCAAAAAGATACCATTTCGAAAAGGAACATAGGTAACAGGAACACCCTCTTCCACACCATCAACAGGAACATCTATACTTCTGTCCGTCAAGGCAGAGGCTCCAAGCTCTTTAAAGAACCCTATATCTAGATCATACTTGTTGGTAGCACCAAGTGTATCAGCAATAGCATGAAAGGCTTCGCGCTCTTTCTTTTCAGTACGTTGATCATAGTTAAAGTGAACAGCGATCACTTCATATCCACGCTCTTTCATAAGATAAGCCCCTAAAGTAGAGTCCATCCCGCCACTCATAATACAGACTGCTTTTTTACTCATTTTTTCTCTTTTTCTCTGTTATTCTTTTTGTATTGATGTAGTATCCAAAAAGTGTTATAAAAACTATGTAGACAACAAACTGTATGGGTCCCATAGAAACAAAAAACCTATGACATTGTCAATAGCACCATATTGATCTGACATATGTACAGACGTATGCATTATGTACTTTTATAATGTAATTTTAACACATCATAGGCCTCTTTAATACGCATGAACTGTTCTGAGTCACTATTGCTCTTTGTGTCGGGGTGATAGAGCTTGGATAGTGCTTTGAATTGGCTTTTTATCTCTTGGAGTGAAGCCTCTTTACTTAGACCAAAGATCTTAAAAGCTTCTATGACCTCTTGTGGAGTAGGTGTTTCATCGAGACCCTCATAAAAAGCCTCTTTGGTATCTTCGGCTATCTTTTTAGCTCTGTTTTTAATGGCATTAAACATTGTTTTCAAGTCTTTCTAAAATTTTGTCAGCTACCCTGAAACTGTTAGCATAAATGGTCCAAGTATAAGGGACACTGCCTCCTGTAGGCATAAAACTGGCGTCAGTGACATAGAGGTTTTTGAGGTCGTGTGTTTTACAGTTGACATCTAAGACAGAGTGTTTAGGGTCTGTTCCAAAGCGACATCCTCCTGCTACAAGGTTGGGTGGAGGTGCGGCTGAGATGTTTGAACTGATATCTTCACAGCCAAGCCCTTTTAAGACCTCTACCGCTTTTTGAGCAAGATGGTTTCCGACTTTTAGATCTTGAGGGTGCCCATAGAGACGGATCTTACCAACTGGGATCTCCCATTTGTCTTTCTCCTCTTCGTCAACAGTGACAAAACAGTTGTCAGTTGGCATCCAGTCGTTAAAGACCTCGAAGGTGATGACACGAGAACGTTCAAAAGCGTGATGTAGATTTTTGGAAAGGGTCTTGCCCCACTGCAGGTCTCCATTTATATCATAGACTTGGTCTAAGGCTCTTGGTATAGCATTGGCGTGTTCAAACAAAAAGTCTATAGTTCCACCCTTGTAGGGCTTACCATCCTCATCGTACTCATACCAGTCTTGCAGAGAGCGGTTGACAAAGGCGCCACGTAACAGAAGGGAGTCTTGCTGCTCTTGGGTGAGGTTTTTAAAGTCGAGTCTGCCACTGCCACTTCCTCCGGCAGAAAAGATAAGGTTTTTACCTACTTCACCACTGCTGTTTGCCAAGCCATTTGGAAAATGGCTATTTTTGGAGTTAAGCAGGAGTCGAGAACTCTCTATAGCCTGTGCTGCTAGAACATAGATCTTGGCCTGTACAGTGTGTGAGGAGCCATCTTTGTCATAATAGTGTATCGCTGTCGCCTCTGTTTTTTCACTCTCTATTTTGTAAACAAAAGCATCAGGGATGATAGTACAGTTGTTTGTACAAACTGCCTTGTCCAAAAGGGCTGACTTGGCATGACTTTTTGCGCCGGTAGCACAGCCATAGCTACCACAAAGGTTGGAGTAGGAACATCCGCGACGATCCAGTGCATCGTAAGGGATGATAGCGCGAGGGGTTGGCATGGCGAAGTAACCGAGCTTACTGCAAGAGTCATCGATCCACTTGGCGATGGGATGCTCCCATGTTGGAGGATAAGGAAAATCTGCAGTAGAGCGTTTCTCTCTGAAGGGGTGTTCTACCATCTTTCCAGAGACACCCACTACCTCTTCTACCTTGGTGTAGTATGGCTCCATCGTCTCATAGTCTATAGGCCAGTCAACAACATTGGCACCTTCCACGTCACCAAAAGCAGAGTGTAATTTGAAGTCATTAGGTTTCATACGGTGAAAATAACCACTCATCAGGTTTGACGAACCACCCACCATAGAGCCGTTCCAGAAGTTCCAACCACCCTCTTTAGTGATCTTGCCCTTTCCATCCAAGGTCTCTACTGTATGAAACTCATCTTTAAGGTCAGGGGTAAAGAGAGAACGCCTCGAGACTGCGATCTCATCTTTTTTAAAGTCGCGTTCATCATAGAGTGGCCCTTTTTCCAAAATGACTACTTTGTAGCCTGCTTTTGCCAGAGTATAGGCAACGGGTGCGCCCCCTGCTCCACTGCCGATAATGCAGATGTCTGCTTTTGTTGTCATATAGCTACCTCGTTTGGTCGTGGAAATCCTGGTTCATAGGCAAGCCATTTCCAGCCTACTCCATTGATATTTCCACCATAGATAGGGTCAGAAAATGCCGTCTCAAAATAGTAGCCCATGACCTTATAAAGCCAACTGTCTCCCCAACGAAGCATCGAGATCTTTTTAAGAAGTCTCTCTTTTTCATCATGAGTCAGTTTTAGAAAAGATTTGTCATACTCCTCTTCAGCAGTCTCATCGAGCCAGCGTGTACCGTTTATAAGGTAGTGGCGTTGATCGATGCTGATACGTGTGTCTTTCAAAACACCTTTAAAGTAGCCAACAACGTTGAGTTTGGAGGTGACATAGCCGTTACTGTCTGCAAACATATGGTTTATGAGTGCTTCTATGATCTTGTAGGTGTCTGTACTCGGGTTGCTACTCTGTGCATATTTTTTAGCTGCAACACCCACAAGAACAGCAACACCGACCATACCACTGTACTGAAAAAAATCTCTTCTGTTTATCATAGAGTGATTGTAACATAAGAGTGTGAGTTGTATGTGTAATCTTTATTACAAAGATTAGACTTCTGTGGAGCTAGCAGGGGCTTAACTAAATTTTAGATGCAGAAATTAAAGTGTCCAAGCGCTTTTTTAATTCACCTTTTTCTAAAGGATTTTCCATTGTGATGGTGCCGTCAGGCAGTTGAAAGTAGAGTACACCATTTTTACTATAAACATTAGGTATGTTATTTTCAAGATTCTTTTTTTGAGCTTCTCGTACAGCGTCGTTACCTATTTGTTGGATGGTGTCTGATATGTCTATATTAGGTTTTTTTGTCATCTGATATACTCCTAAATTCATTCATCTTTTCATGATCATAGATACTGTTTTTATCTGCAATTTTCTCAAAAATCTCATTGGAGTTATAATACACTTCCCAATGATCTACTAAGTCTTTATAGGTTTCAAAAAACATCTTCTGACTTCTATAAAATCTTCTTATTATATCATTTTTAGGTACATGATGACCACCGCCGATAACGCGAATAGCGACACGCCCGATATTTGTCTCCGGTTTTTCTAAAAACAGATAGATCATTTCGACTTCAAAACCATTAGCCTGTGCTTTCTTTATGTACTTTACCAAATACTTACCGGAGAGTGTAGTTTCTATTACAAAAGAGTTCTTCTCAGCGATCTTTTTATGAAGCTCTTGAAAAAATATGCGTCCTGCTTTGACTTGGTGTTTGGTGATATCTTCAGGGTCAAGCTCTTTGGCGATCTCATCTGCATTTATAAAATACAGATTGTGTATGCTTGCAAAAGACTTGGCAAAGGTTGTCTTTCCACTTCCGTTGGCTCCTGCTATGATGTAGAGTTTCATGGATTTTTCTTATTGTGAAAATTTTCTTTTTTAAGCACAACCAAGGGTGTTGCAATTGAAAAATTTCTTGTATTACCTAGAAATTTTAAAAGTATTTTTGCTTTTATCGTAAAGTTATCAGCAAAGCTTGATGCAAAATTCAAAAGTTGATCATAGCCGCTTGAAAAATATATGTCATTTGTTGCAAGAAAAAGTTGTTTCTTACCTTTTTCTGATGCAGCACAAAAATTATATCTTTCTATTTCTTCTTTATTTGATTTCATAGAAATAATACCAAACAATCCTTCCATCCAAAAGAGATTTGGTAAATTTCTTATATCACTTTCATTTAAATCAAGTATGTCTATCTCATCTAAACTATTTTCCAATTGCTTATACATATTTAATGTACTAATCGGATATTCGTATGTCTCTTTAAGAGATGCGCCTGCTTTAGCCAACATATTAATTCCAATCGATACATCAGTTGTTTTCATATATCTTACTGGAGCATCTTTTCCAAGTTTTTCACTATACTTTTTTACTATAAATTCATTATCTAAATAAATTATTTCATTATTATCTATACTCATAATATTATCTCCTTCTGTCAATTTATATCAGAATCAATCAAACAATACATGAAATACATCGAATTGTTATCTTTTATTCACGTCCCTCCACCACAGCGATCTCCTCCTCACTCAACCCATAAAGCTCATACACCATCTCATCTATCTGCTTATCTATTGTGATCTATGTTTTTAAGATAGTTGCGAAGTACAGAGTTTTGAAAAAGAGCCATAGATAAGACCTTATTAGAGGATAAGTATGAGTGATTATAGCTTCTATTTTATGTTATCTTTCTGTTTCTAGAAGCAAGGTTGATATAGTTCTGAATCAAAAATAAACACCCCACACCTTAAGCTTGTTTTTGTACCCTTTCATTATCAATAATTAAGAGAGAACTATGAGACTTTCCGTTTTTACCAACACCAAACTTTTTAGCCTTGAAG
>JALWKG010000136.1 GCA_027081565.1 Helicobacteraceae bacterium | reverse complement strand
CAAAAAAGGGGTGGAGACCTATGCAGAACTTGAGGTCTTACAGTTTATTGATGTGATGAAAAAACGTAAGGATTATCTTCTTGTAGACACTCGAGGTGGTGACTGGTATGAGTCAGAGACGATCCCGGGGTCTGTCAATATCTGGTTCGCTGTTTTAAAAGAGCCTAAGGAGTTTTCAGAAGAGTTTGCTCAGATGTTAAAGCAGGTAGGTGTAGTAGTGCACAAGGATGGAAGTTATGACTTCTCAAAAGCCAAGACCTTATTACTATTTTGTAATGGTCCGTGGTGTGGACAGTCTCCTGTAGCTATTTTGGAGTTCATCAAGTTGGGCTATCCTAAAGAGAAACTCAAGTGGTATCGCAGCGGTCTGCATGGCTGGAAAAGCCTTTCGTTGACAACGACCCGTAAGCAGTGAGTCTTACCACTTCAGCGTAAAACAACTTCCCCTGCCTAACTCAGAAGCAACATCGATCTTGATGTTAAACTCCTTGCAGATCTGTGCCACGATACTCAGTCCTACCCCAAAACCACCGGCGATGTCAGAGCTGCGTTCATAAGGTTTGAAGATCTCGTCAAGCTTCTCTTTGGCGATGCCAACCCCTTCGTCTTCTATACTGAAAAACCCTTCTTTTAGTGTGATGGTGATGGTGGTCTCGGGCATGGAGTATTTTATGGCGTTGGAGATAAGGTTGGAAAAAAGCAGTCGTGCACGTTCGGTGACGATGGTGATCTCGCTGCTGTTAAGCGCACTCACGATCTCAATATGTTTGGCACGGGAGAGTTCGCTATAAAAAGAGATGCTCTCTTCGAGCAGAGGTTTCAAGTCTGTTCTTTGTGCCTTCTGGTCAGGTGAGGTGAAGTTGAGGTAGATGAGCGACTGGTAGATGGTGTAGAGCTGTTTGGTGCTGATGGAGATGTTGGTCAGGATCTTTTCGTCATAGACTTTTTTTTGTAAAGCCCGTTTGGAACTCATCTGCAGGGCGGTGATGGGAGTATTGAGTTCATGGGAAATGTCCTGTATGAACTGCTCGATCTGCTCGACTTTCTGATGGATAGGGCGCATAAATATCCTGGCAAGCACCCAAGCGACAAAGATGATCATCAATATGATAGCTGCCATTATCGTGAAGACCAACTCTTTTAGTTTTTGAAGCAGATGGTGGTACTGCGTGGTCGTTACAACAACATACTTGATGTTGAGGTGTTCAAGGGGCCCGTCAGAGACGAGGATCATATGGCCATTTTTTTCATAGTAGGCATTGCCGTTGATGTTGATGCCCTTGAGCAGGTCGCCTTTTATCAGTTTGTTCTGTGTGGAGATGAGTGCGTAGCTGAACTCAGGGTCTACGGTTGGTAAAGAGAGTGTGGTGCCGCGCATCTGGGCGTTGATGATGGCACTTGAGATCTGTTCGGAGAGGTGGCGCAGTTTATAGTAGGTGTTGCTCTCTATGGCATTTTTCTGCGCGACATAATACCAGTAGCCTGAGAGCAGGACAAAAAGAATAGAAGAGCCAATATAGAGGCCTAAAAAGGAGTAAAAAGACTTTTTCTCCAGACTATTCAAAACGGTAGCCTTCCCCTCTGACATTGATGATGTGCTCTTTGCTAATAAACTTACGCAGCTGCTTTATAAGGGTTCTTATGGTGTCTTCAGAGGGCATCTCGTCATACTCCCAAAGGTTTTGAAGTAGCTCATCGGAACTGACAACACGTTGACGGTTTTTATAAAGGTAGTGCAGGCACTCACTCTCTTTTGTACTCAGTGACTGTTGTCTGTTGCTGTTTTTGAGCAGGTGGGCTTGTGGATCATACTTCCATTCCGGGGTCAGTTGAACTTCGCGTCCGAGTCCGAAGTGGCGTTTGATGTTCTCAATACGTTGGCTTAACTCCTCGAGTTCGAATGGCTTTTTGATGAAGTCATTGCCGCCTGACTCAAAAGCGGACTTGAGATGCTCTGTGTCATGAAAAGCAGTCACGAAAATAGCTGGGGTCTCATCATGAAAGCTGCGCAGTTCTTTAAGCAGAGAGATACCATCGCCATCAGGAACGTTGATGTCAAAGATGTAGAGGTCAAAGTGTTGTTTTTCGGCCAGTTCAAGTGCCTGTTTCATACTGTATGTGTGGATCAGAGTGTAAGACTCAGAGAGATAATCCACTAAGATGCTAGACAAGACAGTGTCATCTTCAAGGAGTAAGATATTCATAAGGCCATTATAACTCAAATGTAAGATGATGAGACTCAAAATTCATTTTTAACACTAATGTAACACTCTTTTTCTATGATGCTGCCACCAATGTATTAAGGTGTAGAAATGAAAAAAAATGAGATTGGACTGTTCTTGTCTATCTTGGCAAGTCAACTTATAGCAGACAATGTTGTTGTCTTAGACAGTGTCAGTGTGACAGCACTACGTGAAGAGGAACGGGTGGTAGACCAACCCCTTAGTATCTCTCAAAAGTCAGAGAAAGAGATCGCACTCGATCAGGTGATTTTTCAAAAAGATCTTTTGAACTCTATGGCGGGAGTACGTGTAGAGCAGACGACATCGATCATCGGACATAAGACGTCGATTCGTATGCCATCAACAACGGGACCCTATTATCTTTTTTTACAAGATGGTATTCCTGTACAGTCTTCAGGCTTTTTTAACCATAATGGTCTGGCCTATACAACCTTTGAGACAGCAACATCTACAGAGGTGCTCAAGGGTGCAGGAACAGCACTATATGGTTCCGATGCGGTGGCTGCAGTGGTTAATGTCCAGTCGGCTAAAGCACCATCAAAAGAGTATATGGGTCGCGCTAATGTCAAAGGAGGAAGTGATGGATATGTCTCTGGGCTGATAGAGTCAAGTGATACCATAGATGAAGATAGTAGTTATCGTGCAAACATCAACTACTCTCAAAGTGATGGGTGGCGTGATCATACAAGCTATGATCGTTTTGAAGGAAACCTTCGATATGACTACCTTCTCAATGATGATAACAGTATAAAGGTCTTGATGTCAGGTTCTCGTACGGATGCAGAACAAGCTGATAGCTTTGAGAACTATGAGATGATAGAAGATGGTTCTACAGATGCGAGTGATGATCCTAACTATGATATTGCATTAGAGAAGACAGATGTGAGAAGAAAGTTCGATTATGCCCGTCTTAGTGTTGAGTGGACAAACTATGCCATCAATGATCTTGAAATCATGACAACACCCTATATACGCTATAACCGAAATCAGTATGTTGCGACATGGGAGAAAAATCTTCCAAGCAATGATAGTCAACAACTCTCTTTAGGACTCCAGCAGAAAAATAGTTATGAGAAAGCATGGGGTCGTATTGTCTTTGGATTTGACACAGAATATACACAGGCTGCACAGCAATATGATCAAGATTTTGATTTAGATATCCCTGGCTCATGGGGAAAACCGGATATAAATTATACAGCAGGTTCGCTCTATGATTATAATGTCAATTATTTGGCGATTGCACCTTATCTGCATACAGATGTCGCACTCTTAAAGGAGCTGATCTTAAGTGCAGGTCTTCGTTTTGATTATAATCGTTTTGACTATACCAACAACTTGAGTGTTGGGAGTGACGCTTCAGGCGTCTATTATCGCCCAGAAGATCGTACAGATGATTTTAACCATCTTAGCCCTAAGCTCTCACTGAGCTATCATCCACTTGAAGATTTTACCCTCTATGCACGTTATGCGAATGGTTTTCGTATCCCTCAGGCAACACGTCTTTACTCTCAAAAAAGTAATACAAAAGATGTGATTTTAGATCCAGAAACTAGCAATACCTTTGAAGTAGGTGTTAAAAAAGAGTTTGCAAAAAGTTATGTAGAATTAGCGACTTACTATATGCTCATCAATGATACTATCACCCGTTATACCGATGATACTACAGATCTTAATTATTATGAGAATGGAGAGAGCTCTGTTCATAAAGGTGTTGAGTTGACGGCTTATGCGCAACTTAGTGAAGAGTGGAGTGCAAAACTGGCATACAGTTACTCTAAACATAACTATCAAGATGATAAAAAATATGGTGATAATGAGATGGCAGAAGCGCCTAATCACACGGGTAATGCACGTCTTATCTATAGACCATCTTATCTGCATGGTTTTACGACAATGCTAGAGTGGATCTATGTAGGATCATACTGGATGGACAATGAAAACACGAAAGAGTATGAAGGCTATAACTTAGGTAACCTAAAAGCGGACTATCGTATAAATGATATGTTTTCAGTGTTTGGTAAGGTGAGTAACCTAACAGACAAACGTTATGCAACATCTGCAAGTTTGAGTTGGGGAAATTCTTATACACCAGGTGATCCTAGACAGTATTATGGTGGATTAGAAGTTCGATGGTAGCTTATAGAAACTGGCATAAATATGCTGGTTTGATCTCTGCTTTAGTACTGTTTATTCTTGCGCTAAGTGGTTTTTTCCTTGATCATAAAAATTGGTCATTTCTCTACAGTACAACAATTCCAAATGCGTATCTTCCAGTAGTGATGCATGATAAAGATTTGCAACTAAGTGAAGCATATTGGAGTGATGGAGAGAAGGTACTTGTTGGAAGTAAACGGGGACTTTTTTTAAGTGACTCTCATGGTGATTTTGTAGAAGTGTTATCCAAGCAGGTCTTATCCATACGAGAAGACAGTAGCACACATCGACTCTACTGTGCTACTGATGATGGTATCTATCGTTCAGAAGAGGGAAAAAGGTGGCAACAGTGGGCACTAAAAGGTAGCTATATAAATGCTATTAGTATTGCAAAAGATCGTTTGGTAGCGGTCATCTCTAAACAGATGATTATAGTCATTGATCTTGCACAGGGTAATATCATAGAGCGTGCAGCTGTTAAGATCAAAAGAGAAGAACTCCAACAGAATATCTCCTTGAGTCGCTTTGTAAGGGATTTTCACTATGGACGTGGTCTTTTTGATGGTATGTATTCCCTTCTTATTAATGATATAACAGCCTTTATACTATTGCTACTCTCTGTTAGTGGATTGATGATATGGCGGTCCATTAAAAAGACTCGTGCCAAGAAAAAGGGTTACGCAAAAAAATTAAAACCTTTGATAAAAATACATAGTAGTGTTTTAGGTCTACTTTTTATTATCCCTATGGTGCTGTTCTCACTGACAGGAATAGTGTTAGATCATA
>JALWKG010000135.1 GCA_027081565.1 Helicobacteraceae bacterium | reverse complement strand
CCATAGCGGCAGACAAGTCTTTCTCTCACCGCTGTGCGATGTTTTCTATGTTGGCAGATGGTGAGAGTGTGGTTGAAAACTTCCTGCGCGCTGAAGACACCATGAACTCACTACGCATTGTTGAAAAACTGGGTGCAACTGTTGTGGACGATGGTAAAGTGATCCGTATCTCTTCTGAAGGTATTAAAGAGAGTGATGACATCCTCGACTGTGGTAATTCCGGTACGGGCATGCGTCTTTTCTGTGGTCTATTGGCATCTGCTGAGGGTCACTTTGTCTTGACAGGTGATGAATACCTCAAACGTCGTCCTATGAAACGTGTTACTGCACCACTGCGCAGTATCGGTGCAAAACTTGATGGACGTCATGATGGTGATCTGGCACCACTCAGTATTCGCGGGGCCTCTTTGAAAGCTTTTGATTACGAAAGCAAGATCGCTTCTGCACAGGTCAAGTCAGCGATGATCCTGGCAGCCTTGAGAGCAGATGGTACATGTACCTATAAAGAGCCTGAACTCAGCCGTGATCATACAGAACGTATGTTAAAAGGTATGGGAGCAGAGATCTCTGTTGATGGGTTGAGTACAACGATCAAACCGATGACAAAACTTCTGTCACCATTGACTATCCGTGTTCCTGCTGATCCGTCATCTGCTTTTTTCTTTGCAGTTGCTGCGGCTATCACACCGGGTGCTGAAGTGGTACTTGAAGGTGTTACATTTAACCCTACACGTATTGAAGCTTTTAAAGCGTTAGAGCGTATGGGTGCAGAGATCACTTATGATCTTAAAGAAGACATCTATGAGCCAATGGGTGACATTACAATAAAACATGCACCGCTTCAAGCGATAAAAGTTGATGACAAGATCTCATGGCTGATCGATGAGCTTCCTGTGCTCTCCATCGCTATGGCATGTGCAGAGGGCAGAAGTGTCATTGCCAATGCTGAAGAGCTGCGTGTCAAAGAGAGTGACCGTATCTCTACGGTAGTTGACAACCTTAAAGCCTGTGGCATTGAGGTCGAAGAGTTTGATGATGGTTATGCAGTCACCGGAGGTACCTTGAAGTCAGCTAAAGTTGAGAGCTTCGGAGACCACCGTATCGCGATGAGTTTTATCATCGCCGGTCTTCGCTGCGGTATGGAAGTGAACGATATTGATTGTATCAACACCTCTTTTCCAAACTTCTTCGAACTGCTTGGTGAGATCACGGAGGTGATGTTATGAAGATAAAACTTGCTGAGAACTACGGTTTTTGTTTTGGTGTCAAACGTGCGATCAAGATCGCTGAAGAGAACACCAACTCCGCGACCTATGGTCCGCTGATCCACAACTCCAAAGAGATCGAACGTCTTAACACAGACTTCAAAGTCGCTCTGACAGAAGACCTTTCTGACTTCCAAACCGGTGACAAAGCGGTCATCCGTACACATGGTATTCCTAAAAACGAGCTGGCAGAGCTTAATGCACGCAAGGTAGAAGTGGTAGATGCAACTTGTCCTTATGTGACCAAGCCCCAGCAGATCTGTGAAGAGATGAGTAAAGCAGGGTATGACATCGTCATCTTTGGTGATGAGAAGCATCCAGAGATCAGGGGTGTCAAGAGTTATGCGATGAACGGTGCCCATGTTGTGACCTGTGTGGAGGATCTCGAAGATCTGAAACTAAAAGAGCAGATTGCGGTTGTCGCACAGACAACACGTAAAGTGGAAGATTATTTGGCAGTTTGTAACTATCTTATACCACGGCATAAAGAGGTACGTGTCTTCAACACGATCTGTAATGCAACTTTTGAGAACCAGGATGCGGTGCGTAAACTTGCCAAAGAGGCAGATGTTATGATCATTATCGGTGGCATGAACTCTTCTAACACAAAACAGCTACAGAGTATTGCACAGAGTGAACAGCATAAAGAGTCTTATCATATTGAAGGTGCTGACGATCTTCAGGCTGAATGGTTTGTAGGTAAAGATCTTTGTGGGATCAGTGCAGGTGCTTCTACACCGGACTGGATTATTCAAGAGGTTATTGAGGGGATAGAAGCTATAACTAAATAGTGGTTTGGCTTTATAGTTCTAACACTGTCATTCCTGCGGGTGAATCCACGAGTTAATTACTCTTATGAATTAAACATGTACATTATATTGTCATTCTGCACCCAAGGGCATTTACTTTGGTCAACTTGATTCAAAATCTACTCTTTGTTACTTCTCGCTCTTAAAATCCATTGATTATTAAACCTTTATCTTGCTTCCCTTACTTTATTTGTCGGTACAAAAATAGTGAGGGTGTAGTAGATAAGTTTCAGGAATTATGTAGCTAATAGAGTACGACTTAGTATTTGAAAGTAATCAATGTATATACTACTAAATAGTACAAATCACCACCAAAACAAATCAATTTACCCTTTTAGATAAAAAGGATTCTAAATATAAAGGACACCTCTAAAAATCCTAGCTATCCTCAGAGGGAAGAAAAAGAGATGAGATCGTCCAAAATCTTTTTTGAGTCATAGCCAAAGCTATGGCGATGAAAAGTTTTGTGCGAGATCGCTCTTTTTATCCCTCCCTTCGGGCACTAGAGAGGAGCTCACACTCCGCGTTGCCCTTTCTCGCCTTAGCTATGGCTAGGGCTTCGAAAGGTCGCCTTGATTGTGAACTCCTCTCTATCGCTGAGGATGGCTAGGGTTTTTAGAGGTGGCCTTAAGTAACAGCTAGCTATAATTACGAAATTTTATTACGTTACAAGGGAAACTGTATGGCTGAAGAGCTTTTAGAAGAAGAAAATTTTGCGGCAATGTTTGAGGCGTCTGAAAAGGCACAAGAGACCACAAACCGTATTGTTGAAGGCGAAATTGTTGAATTGCAAATTGAAGATGAGCGCGCTCTAGTTGGTGTTGGTGAGAAGTTAGAGGGAATCCTTCCTCTTGACGAGATTCGTGGTGAAGACGGCGAATTGGCTTACAAAGTTGGTGATAGCATCACTGTAATGGTGACGGGTTACTATAACGAACGTCCAAAGATCTCTCACAAAAAAGTGTTAGAACAAGCAAAGACTCTTGAGTTTATCAATGCTAACAAAGACGACTACGAGGACATTGTAATCGAAGGTATTATTACTAACAAAAACCGTGGTGGCTATGTCATCGAGATGGATTCTGTTAAGTTCTTTATGCCACGTTCATTGGCTGCATTCAAAGACAGCGACGAGGTTGTTGGTCGTAAAGTTAAGGCACAGATCATTAAACTTGATCCGGAAGATACTTCTATTGTTGTATCTCGTCGTAAACTTTTCAACGAAGAGCGCAAGAAGAAAAAAGAGATCATTGATGCACTAATGGCTGAAGACACACTAGTAGAAGGAACTATCAAGAAGATCACTTCTTATGGTATGTTCGTTGATGTTGGTGGTGTTGATGGTCTTGTTCACTATAATGAGATCTCTTACAAGGGTCCAGTTAACCCTTCTAAGCTTTACTCTGAGGGAGATGTTGTTACTGTTAAAGCGATCTCTTATGACAAAGACAAGCGTCATCTTTCACTTTCTATCAAAGCATGTATGGAAGATCCATGGGCTGAGGTTGAGTCTGAACTAGACGAAGGTGATACAATCACAGTTACAGTAAGTAACATCGAGTCTTACGGGGTATTTGTTGACCTTGGTAATGACATCGAAGGTTTCTTACATATCTCTGAAATCACTTGGAACAAAAACATCAAAAATCCTAATGACTACCTAACAGTAGGCGAAGAGATCGATGTTGAAGTTATTGAGATCAACTCTGATACTCATAAACTTCGTGTTTCATTGAAGCGTCTTCTTCCAAAACCATTTGATGAGTTTGTTAAGAAGCGTAAAGAGGGTGAGATCACTACTGGTGTTGTTACATCTCTTACTGACTTTGGTGCATTTGTCAAGATCGATGGTGTTGAAGGTCTTCTTCATAACCAGGATACATCTTGGGAAAAAGGTACTAAAGCTAAAGACATGTTCAAAAAAGGTGACGAGGTTGAAGTTAAGATCGCACGTATTAACCGTGACGATCAGAAGATCTCTCTTAACCACAAATGTCTTCAGGACAGCCCTATCGATACTTTTGCAGCTAACCATAGCCGTAACGAAGTTATCACTGGTAAGGTTCGTGACGTTAAAGACTTCGGTGTATTCATCTCTCTAGAAGATGGTGTTGATGCACTTATTCGTGATGAGGACCTTGAGCCACTTGTAAAAGAGGAGCTTGAGATCGGTCAAGAGATCGAAGCAGTTATTGCTGTTATCGATACACAACGTGACCGTATCCGTCTTTCTGTTAAGCAACTTTCTCGTGTAAACGATGCTAAGATCATTGCTGACTTGAACAAAGAAGATGCTGGTAATACACTGGGTGACCTTCTTAAAGACAAACTTAAATAAGCAATTCCCTTGCTAAACTAATGTAAGTCGTAGCCATTTTGGCTACTCTTTCATTTTTTACTTTCAAAAATCTTGTTTTGAGTGTATTCTCATACATTGAAATCAAAATTAAAATATTTTTTACAGGACAGTACTTATGGAACAATATAAAGTAGTAGTTTGTGACCACATCCACGAAGCAGGTCTTAAAATGCTTCAAGACGATCCTCAGATCGATTACGTATTTGCAGCAGACATTGACAAGACAGCACTTTTAGATGTTATTGCAGATGCTGATGTGGCGATTACTCGTAGTTCAACTGATGTAGATGCTAAGTTCATCGCAGCAGCTAAAAAGATGAAAGCAATCGTTCGCGCGGGTGTTGGTGTAGACAATGTAGATATAGAAGGTTGTTCTAAAGAAGGTATCATCGTTATGAACGTGCCAACTGCCAACACGATTGCAGCGGTTGAACTAACAATGACACACATGCTCTCTTGTATGAGAATGTTCCCATACTCTCATGATCACCTTAAGAATCAGCGTATCTGGAAGCGTGAAAAGTGGTACGGTTATGAGCTTAAAGGCAAAAAACTGGGTGTTATCGGTTTTGGTAATATTGGTAGCCGTGTAAGTATTCGTGCTAAAGCCTTCGAGATGGACGTTGTAGCCTACGACCCATACATCAATGCTTCCAAGGCAACAGACCTTGGTGTAGAGTACACTGAGAACTTCGAAGATATCTTGGCGTGTGACATCATCACGATTCATACACCTAAAAACCAAGAGACGTTGAACATCATCGACAAAGAAGAGATCGCCA
>JALWKG010000134.1 GCA_027081565.1 Helicobacteraceae bacterium | reverse complement strand
GCATAATGACATGGTTGCCTTTTTTCGCCGTATGGATCAGTGGGTTACCCCTTGCTGTCAAGAGGTGACCATCTTTAGGATCGCTCACTGTACCCATCTTCAGATATTCAGCGATCGTCTTGGTCGTACCTCTTGCTTTACCCGTAGCCACAGAGGTGTTAAACTCGTCACTGTAACCGATAGGAAGTTCCCAAGGATAGGCAGAGGTCGTTCCGTGACAGTCTTGACACTCTACCTCAACCGCACCCAGGTTGGCACCCGTTAAAAAGCCATCACCATGCATATCATTGGAAGTGTGACAGTCTTGACACAGCATCCCTTTTTGATAATGCACATCTTCTTGAAGGTGTAAATAACGTTTGGTGTGAAGTTTGGGCTGGCCATTGCCCTCATCATCAAAAGTGGCTTGGTACTCTGTCTCCATCAGTCCCTGATAAGAGACCCCGATCCGCTTGCCACGGTTGTGACAGGTCGAACAGGTCTCGACCGGGATCCCTGAGTACTCTTGATCATGAACCTTGACCTTGACCTCACGTGAAGACTGGATGTTGTGGACCAACATATGTCCACGCGTCTTTTTAGAGGTCTTTTTGTCATCACCCTCATAAAAACCTTCATTTGAGTAAGGTACATGACAAGAGGCACAACCAATCCCTCTGTAGTCACCACGTTTACTGCGTCCTTTAGAACCGGTATGACAACGCAGACACTCTTGGCGAAGATAGGTAAAGACGGCTAATGAAGGATCCTTTTCAACCTCTTCTGCTGTAGGTGCCTGGGGTATCTCATGCATCTCACTTGGAAAACCTTGTGGCTCCATTTGAGAGAGTTTTTCCATATAGGTGCGATAACGGTCAGTTCCAAGACGTTTATGGGGGTCTTCAGGATTTTTGGTGTCATAATTACCATGGGTATGTTCATAGCCCTCTTTGGCACCAAAACTCCACATCGCACCCTGTATCTTGCCCTGTTCGGTCATCATCAGAGAGTTCATCTGCGCAGAGACCTGCTCTTGGTGACACATACCACAGGTGTTTTGGTTGATCCATGTACTTCCCGGTGCTGGGTAGTACTCTTTAGGACCTTTGTGGTCCAGAAAATATTTGACTGTTCCCTTATGCGAACGCTTTTTGACCATCGTCGTAGGGTTACCCCCATGACAGACAATACAATCATTGCCTTTATGGCCTGCCTTTTGTGCGACCTCATAGATCGCCTTCATCATTCCTGACTGCGGGTCTCGTATGTGTTCTATGCCCTCATGACATTTTTGACAACTGTTTGAGGCATAAAGGGTAGAAAAAGCAAAAAGCGTTACAAGGAGCAGTCTCAACATTATTTGTCTTTAGCGATGGCGTCTAGTACACCGTTAATAAACTTCGGAGACTGCTCCGTACCAAAGGCCTTTGAGACCTCAATAGCCTCATTGATCACTACCGCAGAATCCAACTCTGTATTCATGATCTCGTAAGCACCCAGACGCAGTGTCGCACGTTCTACGGAACCGAGTCGCTCAAAATCCCAATCTTTAAGATGTTTGACGATCGCCTCATCAACAGACATAAGGTTTTCCATAACCCCTCTAAAGAGGTCAAGTGCAAACTCTTTTTGCTTATTACGGATTTTTTTGTCTTCTAAAATCTCGTCAGTATAGTCTGCAATGCTTTGATTACCCAGGTCATATGCATACAGTAGACTGACAACGGCCATTCTGGCGTGGTGACGGGTTGCCATTACGCTTCCAACGTTTCGTAGAGGTCTAACATCTCGATGATCACAGTCATCGCTTCAAAACCTTTGTTACCTGCTTTTGTACCGGCACGTTCGATCGCTTGTTCAATGGTGTCTGTTGTCAAAAGGCCAAAAGAGACCGGCTTAGAGTACTTAAGAGACATCGTTGCAATTCCCTTCGTAGCCTCTGCAGAGACATAGTCAAAGTGCGGTGTCGCACCACGGATCACAGCACCTAATGCACAGATAGCATCATACTTTCCACTCGCCAAAAGACGATCGACGATCATCGGGAGCTCAAATGCGCCCGGTACCAAGACATGGTCGATGTCTTCACTGTTTCCACCATGACGATCAAATGCATCTTTAGCACCTTCTACCAATCTATCTACAATGAAATGGTTCCAACGTGTACTTACTATGGCTATTTTCTTTCCGTTTATTACTTTTAATCTACCTTCGATCAAACTCATGTTTATCCTTTTACTGTTTCTTGAATTTTTAATATTTTTTCTGTTGTTGTGTAGAGGTTCTCTAACGTCAACATATTGGGTCCATCACTCAGTGCACAACTTGGGTCGATATGGGTCTCAAAAAAGAAACCATCAACACCGACTGCTGCTGCAGCGCGTGAGAGATGTGGGACCATAGAGCTGTCACCCGAGGTCGTTCCGCCACCGCCACCCGGCATCTGAACCGAGTGAGTCGCATCAAAGATGACCGGTGCAAACTCGCGCATGATCACTAAAGAACGCATATCTACAACCAGATTTCCATAACCAAAACTTGAGCCACGCTCTGTTAAAAGGACCTTGTTCGCCTGGGCATTTTTGTAAGAGACCTCGTCACAACCGCGGGTCTTCAGCACTTTAAGCACCGAGTACTTCATGTCATTAGGGTTCATAAACTGACCCTTTTTGATGTTAACGATACGCTCTGTTTTGGCTGCAGCAACCAGCAGGTCTGTCTGACGGCATAAAAACGCAGGGATCTGCAAGATATCTGCCACTTCTGCCACGGGGTTGACCTGATAAGACTCATGAATATCCGTGACGATCTTGTAGCCAAAATCATCTTTGACCTTTTGCAAGATACGCAGTCCCTCTTCAAGGCCTGGCCCGCGATAACTCTCTAAAGAGGTGCGGTTGGCCTTGTCAAAACTGGCCTTAAAATAAAAATCAATACGTTCATCATTTTGATAACGCTCCAGTTTTTTAGCGATCTCAAAGATGTTTTCTTCACTCTCTATGACACAAGGTCCTGACATAAGTATCATCTATCTGCCTACAGCTGTTTGTTGATAGAATCAACAGTCTCGTGTGTAAAGTCTGTCACCGTATTACCGGTGTTGTGCGAATAGATAAAATAGGCACCTACTCCAAGAAAGATAAGCGTCATCATCATCTTGTCATTTTGGTATGACATCCAAGCTAAAATCGCGATAAGACCTAACCCACCATAGTATAAAAGATTTGAATCCATAAAGCACTCCTATTTTTTGACAACGAGTAATCCGCTGATTATGATGAAGATTATACCCAAGAGTGTTATAAAATCAGGTAGTGCGTCTCCGAGCAACAGCCCTACCCCTATAGAAAAGATAATGTTTGTATAGCTCACAGCCCCAACAATTCCGGCTTGTGAAGCGCCATAGGCCTTGGTCATATAAAGTTGGGCCAAGGTCGCAAAAAGTCCCATACCCACAACATAGATCCAGACCATTCCACTCGGCATAACAAAGGTGCCCAACATAAAATCAAGTTCAGGAATCTTCACATAATTAGAGAGCACCAACAAAAACAGAGGCCCCACGGTACCAACTCCCATAAATGAAAGCACAATGGCGCGGGTATCATAATGCTTTTTAAGCTCTCGTACCGAGGTGTAAGCCAAGGCTGCACCTACCCCGCTAAAGATACCTAAAAGGTCTGTTTTTGAGAAGTTGAATCCACTGGGATTGGTGATCAACACGATCCCAATAAAGCCTAAAAATACCGCGATCCACCCCAATTTTGACATACGTTCATGAAGAAAAAGCCATGCAAAAACAGCGGTAAATATGGGCGAGGTCTTAGAAAAGGTCATGGCATCACCCAGAGGGATATGAGCGATGTTATAAAAGAAGGCCAGAAGAGCCACAAAACCCATAAAACCGCGAAAAAAGAGTAACCAAGGCTTACCACCATCTTGCTGCATCGGTTTTTTCAATACAGCATAACCTACCAGCGCCACCCCAAAGACATTACGAAAAAAGACCACTTCAAGAGAGCTCATCGACTCACTGGACAGCTTTGCAAAAGCACCCATAATGGCAAAGAAAAAAGAGGCCATAAACATGTAGAGTACGCCACGGTCGAGATTATTGATATACTGTTTCATTGTTGGAATTTTAGCTAAAAAAGAGAGAAAAGCGTTTACACCTATATAACTATTTTTATACCCCTTTGCAAAATTATGATTTTCTCTACTATTTTGAAAATAATCTGCTAGAATAGTACTATTACCCTGACCAAGGAGCTGACGTGATACGTATCACATCTTTACTACTTCTCTCCCTTACACTTTATGCTTTGAACTACCCGGCACCCTACCACGACAAAGCAACCAAACTCTTTGAAGCAAGGGTTCAGCTCGAACCTCTGGTCTTTGAACCAAAATTTCAACAACTGGTACACTCCTACCAACGCCACAGTGATAAAGTCCTTGGGCACTTTCTGCCCCTAAACAGAAAAAGCACTCCGGCTCAAATCAAAGCTTATAAATTGGCATTAGAAGGGTTAGAGAAAGAGTACAACGAGTTAATGCTCTATCTACACCAGCGTCTTAACAGTGTCATGGCAGCTAATGACTACCCTATATTTTTGGTTATCATCAATGCTAAGAATGAAGCAGACTACAAAGGTCCTTACCAACGTGAGAAGATCTACACCTATTATCACGCCCATCGAGACCAGAATATCTCTACCTACTTGGATGCGCGTGTTAAAGCAGAGTGGAGCTCTATTGCCCCCTACTATCCTAAGATGCACACCAACTATGCGGGGCTTCCTGACGCTTATTACAGAGAAGTGACACTTGTCAACACCCCACGCTCTCCTTACGGTGCCAAGATCAAAAGTTTTTTTGATTATCATCGTGTCAAATATCGTGAGCTTGATTACAATAATGATCTTGAAGCTAAAGTTCTTTTTGAAAGATATAAAGGGCAACGCATCCCAATGGTGATTATAAACAACAGAGTGGTAGAGGGATATAATGAGGTGGAGATGGATAGACTTTTGCGTCGTTAAGAAGAGCGGTTGTCTCTTCTAATTAAACCCTTAAGCAGGGTTTTTATACTTTAAGAAAGCTGTGCCATTACTTCTTGTTCTACCGCATCGATCTTCTGGGTACCATCTACACGAATGTACTTAATAGCACTGTTGGCAGCGGCTTCTTTAGTGTAGAAATCGATCAATGGCTTGGTCTGATCGTGATAGACTTTAAGACGGTCCAAAACAATCTCTTCTTTATCATCCGCACGTTGGATAAGTTCTTCAC